>NZ_JAVDPZ010000012.1:0-114605 GCF_031453995.1 Nitrobacter vulgaris
CTGGACAGCACGCCGAACATAACCAAGGACAGTTTCATCTTTCTGCGGGCGGACCGCGCGGTGCCTTACGGCGACCTGATGGACGTGCTGGAGATTCTGCGCGTGGGCGGCTTCACGAAAATCAAGCTGGTTGCGCTCGAGGGTGTTCCGGACGCCCAGTCCGTTCCGGCCGCGGCTAACGCAGCAAAGCCCTGACCATGTCTGAGATCATCGCAGAGCCACCGCCGTCCCGCCGTCTTTGGGCTTTGTCAGCGGCCGCTGCGCTCGCGATCCATCTCGGGTGTGTGGCGCTGGCGGTGGCTCACATGCAAACCGATGAGTCGGCCGATGATCTCGGCGCGCCGGCGATCGAGATCGGACTCGATCTGTCCTCGCCGCATCGCGAGGCGACCGACCTTCCGCCCGGGCCGGACACCGACGCATCCGTCGCCTCGCCCGCGCTTGCCGAGCAGAAGGCGGTCGAGAAGGAAACCGATCTGCCCAAGGACACGCCGACGGAGACCACCGAGCCGGATCGGATCGTCACCGAGGCCGACTCAAAAAAGCCGGTCGATGACGACCCCGAAAAGGCGGCGAAGCCGACGACGGCCTCGCAGGAATCGGCGGCCTCTGAAGCGACCGCGATGCCGAGCGTTGAGAATGCCCAGGAATCGGAGCGTTCGGTCGCGCCGCAGCAAGGCACCGGCGCAAGCGCGCGCCGAATCCTGGCCACCTGGCAGAAGGAATTGGTCGCTCATCTCGACAAGCACAAGCGCTATCCGCCTGAACACATCCAGAAAAACGTCGAGATCCTCGTCAACTTCGTGCTCGATCGCCTCGGCCATGTCGTGTCGGCCACCATTGTGAAGGGATCGGGGGATCCGGTCTTCGACAACGCCGCACTCGCCATGATGCACCGGTCCGATCCGGTGCCGCCACCCCCACCGCTGATAGCGGACGAGGGATTGAGCTTCACCCTGCCCGTCGTCTTCCGCGTCAAAGGCAAAGGATAAGGCGGGGGCAGAAACCACGCGCATTGAGACACTCAGCCTGGAAGCGACCGTAGCATGTTAATGCGCGGCGGGGATCTCGCCGTGAATTGGGGACGGAGAGTAGCGAAAGTGCTCAGGGGGTCGCGCGTTTGGCGGCTTTAGCGTGTCATGCTGAAAAGAAACAAGCCACCCAAGCTGTCTCGAAAGTTGAAGGCGTCTCTTTTGCCGCGCAATTTATTGAAGCGGCCGAACGCCATTATATTGATCGGCTTTCTGTCAACGTCATTGAGATGAGGCTCCATGGAGCAGAAAAGCGCTAATGCGCCTAGGTCGCTCATGGCGCGCCCTTCTTCGAAACTCAACGACAACGACAAGACTCAATGGTCTGCGGCGGTTGTGTGAGAACCTGGCTTGGTCCCAAACCTCGCCTTGATCCGTTCGCGAAGGTCCTGGAAGAGAACGTACAGCGGAGGGATAGCGAAGACGCCGATCAACGATGCCGCCAGCATACCGCCGAAGACGGGAGTGGCGACGTTGCGAAACGCAAGTTTGGAGGCGCCGGACGCGATGACGAGGGGAACGAGTCCTAGAATGAAGGCAAACGACGTCATCATGACCGGCCGAAATCGTAACCGTGCACCTTCGACCGCCGCCTCATGCAGGGGGTGACCTTGCTCGCGCCGCGCCTTGGCGAATTCAACGATCAGAATGCCGTTCTTCGCTGCCAAGCCGATCAGAACGATCATTCCGATCTGCGCGTAGAGATCGAGCGTCAGCCCCGCGAGTACGATGGAAAGATAGGCACCCGCCACTCCGACCGAGACCGACAGCAAAACCGGTACCGGTATGGTCCAACTCTCATAGAGCCCGACAAGGAAGAGATATGCAAACAACAACGCGAACGCGAGGATGACCGGAGTCTGCCCCTCCGCCCGCTTTTCCTGGAACGAGATGTCGGTCCACGACCCCCGATATCCGGATGGCAATGTCTTCGCCGCCACAGCGTCCATCGCGGCGAGCGCTTGCCCCGAGGACACGCCCGGAGCCGGCCCGCCCAGAACGGTCGCGGCACGTGTATTATTGTAGCGGATCAGCCCCTGCGGGCCGAGCGCGATGCGCACCTCAACGAGGCTGCGCAGTGAAACCATTTGTCCGTCCTTGCTGCGTACATTGATGCGATAGATATCCTCAACGGAGGAACGGTCCTCGCTTTCCGCCTGCACCTGGACCTGCCAGGTACGCCCGAACAGGTTGATGTCATTGACGTAGAAGCCTCCGAGCGAGGTCTGCAGCGCCTGGAATATCGAGTTGATTTCAATCCCGAGGATGCGCGCCTTGTCGCGATCGATCTCCAGGAACACCGATGGATTGGTCGCAGAGAAGGTCGTGAACACCCGCGAGAGCTGCGGGTCCTGGTTCGCCGCGATCACCAGCCCACGCAGCGCCTGAGCCATGTTGGCAGGTTCGCCGCCCTGCAAATCCTGCAGCACGTAGCTGAAACCGCCGCCGGTACCGAGGCCGATGATCGGCGGCGGCGCCAATGGAACGGCGCTGCCTCCCCTTACGCTGCGCAGCGCGGATGCGAGCCGTGCGATGATTGCATCTGACGTTTCGGTAGCTCCTGTACGCTCCTCAAAATCCTTGAGCGTGACGACCATGAAGCCGGAGTTGGGCTGGGAGTAATTGTCGACGAAGTTCAATCCGATGATAGAGTTTACATCGGCGATCGAGCTTTCCTTCTTGAGGATGTCCTCGGCTTGCCGCACCACCTCCGATGTGCGCCCGATCGAGGCGCCGTCGGGCAATTGGACGACAACGAAGAATGCGCCCTGATCATCGGACGGGATGAAGCCGGTCGGGGTTACCCTCGCAAGCAGCCCAATGCCGGCAAACGCTGCCACAACGACGACGATCCCCACAACTGCAAGCCGAACCAGCCGCGCAACGGCCAAACCGTAGCCATCGCGGACGACGTCGATTCCCCGGCTCAACCTCCCCATCAAGCCGCGTTTCGGTCCGTGATGAGGCTTCAGCAGGACTGCGCAGAGAGCCGGCGATAGCGTCAGCGCGTTGATAGCCGACAGGAACATGGAGACCGCGACCGTGACGGCAAACTGCCGGAACAATTCGCCGGAAATCCCGGAAATGAAGGCAACCGGCACGAACACCGCGAGTAGCACCAGTGTGATTGCGATGATGGGCGCGAAGATACTCTGCATCGCGAGTTTGGTTGCTTCTCCTGCCGACAGCTCGGGATGCGCCTCCATCGTTTGTTCGACGGCCTCGACCACCACGATGGCATCGTCCACCACGATGCCGATCGCCAGGATCATCGCGAGAAGCGACACGGTATTGGCGGAGTACCCGATGGCGTTGAGCACGATGAAGGTGCCAATCAGGCTGACGGGAACGGCGATCATTGGAATCAAGGTGGCGCGGATGTTCCCCAGGAAGATGAAGACCACGAGCAGCACCAGCAGGGCGGCTTCGAGGAGGGTGTGTTTTACCTTCTCGATCGTCGCCCTGACGAAGACAGTTGGATCATAGGTGACCTTCCAAGCCACGCCTTCCGGAAACGACTTGGCATTGTCCGCCAATAGCTTGTTGAGCGCGTCGACGCTCCGGAGGGCGTTCGCGCCGGGAGTCTGATAGATTCCGATCAGCGTCGCCGCAGCGCCGTTCAGGCGCGTCGACCTGTCCAGATTTGCGGCGCCGAGTTCCAGGCGGGCGATATCGCCGAGGCGCAGGACCGATCCGTCGGGATTGCTCCGGATGATGACTCTTTCGAACTCCTTCGTCGAGGAGAGCCTTCCCTTGGTCTGGATGTTGAGCTGGAGCTGCTGGTCGTCGGACACCGGACGCGCACCGATTCGTCCGACGGCCGCCTGCACATTCTGCGTTTGGATGGCCGAGATCACGTCGCCGGCGGTCAGCCCAAGGCCGGTCAATTGATCCGTCTTGAGCCAGATCCGCATCGAATAGTCCTGCGGACCGAACAATTGGGCATCGCCGACACCGGGTGTGCTCCGGATCTGGTCCAGCAGATTGATCGTGACGTAGTTGGACAGGAACAGTTCGTCGTAGGCCTGCGTCGGCGAATACACCGCGACAACGGCGAGAAGCGCGGATGACTTCTTCTTCACCGTGATGCCCGATCGCTTGACTTCTTCCGGCATCTTGGCGAGTGCGATCTGAACACGGTTATTGACATTGACCGTGTTGATATCGGGATCGGTGCCGAGTTCGAACGAAGCCAACAACGAATAGCTGCCATCGTTGCCGGAGATGCTCTTCATATAGATCATCTTGTCGACGCCGACGACCTGGGATTCGATCACCTGGGCGACCGTGGAATCGACGACCAGCGAGGATGCGCCTGGGTAGACGGTGGTCACCGAGACTTGCGGCGGAACGATGTTTGGAAGCTGCGCGATCGGAATCACAAGCAGCGACACCAGCCCGGCGATGGCGGTGACAACGGCAATGACAACGGCCAGACGCGGACGCTCGACGAAGATGGATGACAGCATGGCTAGAGCCCGCGAACAGGGGGCTGGGCCGGCGAAGCGATGACGGCGGCGCCCTGTCTCAGGCCCTGCACGCCCTGAACGACGACCATCTCGCCACCGGTCAATCCTTCGAGGACGACGACCGAGCCACCCTTCGTAGGTCCGAGCCTGAGCCGTTTGACCACGGCCTTGCCATCCTCGATGGCGAATACATAGGTACCAAGCTGATCGGCGATCAGGGCGGCCTGTGGGACAACAACACGCTCCTCGGGTTTGCCGCTCTCGACGGCGACGTGAACGAGTTGGCCATCGACAAGTTCGTCATTCGGGTTAGCGATCTTGGCGCGCACCGTCACCGCGTCGGTCGCGCGGTCGACCTTGACGTCGACGAAATCGATCTGCCCTTTCTCGCCATAGGCCGCGCCGTTTGAAAACTGAATGTTGACGTTGAAGTCCTTCGCCGATTGCTTCCTGGTGCCGCGACCTTCCTCTTTTAGCCGCAGAAATTCGCGCTGGCTGACCGGAAAGACGACATACATCGGATCAGAGCTGACGATTGTGGTCAGCACGCCCGAGTTTGGCCCGACGACATTGCCGCGCGTGACAGCAGTTCGGCCGATCCGTCCATCGATCGGCGACGTAATGTCGGTGTAGGCGAGGTTGATCTCTGCCGTCTTGAGATCGGCTTCGGCGGCAGCAAAATTCCCTTCGGCTTCCCGCGCGGATGCAGTGCGGTCGTCGCGCGTGGCCTGGGAAATCGCGCTGGTCTTTATCAATTCATCAGCACGTCGCTTCTGGATGTTTGCATTTTCCAGAAGAGCCCGCATTTTCTCGACGGCCGCCCTTGCCTGTTGGACCGCGGCCTCGAACGGCCCCTTCTCGATTTGATAGAGAGGTGCGCCCTGTTTCACCCGGTCGCCGTCCTTGAACTCGACCTTCTCTAGAAAGCCGGTGATGCGCGCACGCACGTCGACGCGCTCAATGGCTTCAATCCTGCCCACGAAGCGGGTTGTGTCGGCCAATGCGGTCTTTTCCGCCGGCACGACGCTTACTTGAATAGTGGGTGGCTGCTGCGCCAGAGCGGCGGATGAAATGAGAAACAGGCAGGAAAACCAGATCTTCGCGCGAGCCGCCATATGAACCCCCCGGCTGCCGATCGGATCGCGTCTTTTTATTCGAATCCGACAGACCTTGATCTACGGCTGACCAGATATCCACAATCTGCCAACTGACTCAGGTTGGCAAGTGGGGCAGCTTTCAAACCTCAGGTAGAAACCAAAGAAGTCTCGGCGCCCGAGCGCGCGAAGGACATCGAAAAGCACACGTCGGCTGCCGTCATCAGGCTGGGCAGTCCAGTCGGGGCTGCAGCGAAATCGAACGTCACGTCGATAAGCGATTGCAGAAAGCGACTGCAGGGAGGCGGTGCTGGACTAGCTGTAGCCACGTTGCAGGCAAGGAAGCGTCTGGCACAGGCAATATGAAATTCGCCATGAACGGGGCATTGACAATTGGCACCCTGGACGGCGCCAACGTCGAGATCCGCGACGCCGTGGGTCCCGAGAATTTCTTCCTGTTCGGTCTGACGGCCGCAGAGGTCGAGCGATTGAAGGCTGGGGGCTACGCGCCGCGCGAATTCTACGAGTCAAATCCGGAGCTGCGCGAAGCGATCGATCTCATCAGTTCGGGGTTCTTTTCGAACGGTGATCGCGCACTCTTCCAGCCCCTCGTCGAATCGCTGATCACCCGCGACGACTACATGCTGCTAGCCGACTATCAGGCCTACGTGGAATGCCAACAAAGCGTCAGTCGAGCCTACTCCGATCAGAGCGCATGGACGCGCATGTCCATTCTGAACTGCGCGCGAGTCGGTCGCTTCTCATCCGACCGCTCGATCCGGGAGTACTGCCGCGACATCTGGAACGTTAGGCCAATCCAGAGTGCAGCAGGGCGGTGGGTACGCTTGAGAACGGCCGTCGACAGACAGTTGATATAGATCAAAGTCGACGATGCGATTCCTTCCCTAACATGTACCGTTGCGACAACGGCGCAGCCGGCCACCGCGCCCATCGCGGCCCGCTTGCAGGCAGGGACAGATGCAAACCACGTGCTGCGCGGCTTGACCTGCAAGGTCGCGATTGCCGACGCCAGGCTGACCTGCGGCCGATAGCTTGGCGACGGTATGTCCGCCCTCAAAAAGAGGTTGTCTTTGAAAACCCTTCGCCAGTACTTGCCCGGAGACGACGTCATTCAGCTTGTGATCCGCCTCGGGTTGCTTGCTTTCCTGATCTACTGGACGATCCTTCTGATCCGGCCTTTTGTGCCCGTCTTGGCCTGGAGCATCGTGCTTGCTGTTGCGCTCTATCCTGTCTTCAATTTTCTTTCCAAGCTTCTTGGCGGTCGTCCAAAGCTCGCAGCGGCAATTCTCACCCTCATCAATCTCGGAATTGTCATCGGACCAGCAACCTGGCTTGGCTTGAGTGCCTTGGACGGAGTGAAGGAGTTCGCTGGAAATCTGGGTGCTGGTAACCTCGTGATTCCATCACCGCCGGAAAGCATTAATAACTGGCCGCTCATCGGCCCGAGTCTTTACGAGTTCTGGAATCAGGCATCCAGCAACATTCGAGCTGCTTTGCGTGAGGTGGCTCCTTATCTGAAGCCACTGGCAGGCGTTTTATTAGCTCTTGCCGGCAATGCCGGCGTGGGCTTGCTGAAATTTATTCTGTCTGTAGCGCTGGCCGGGTTTCTCTTCCCTTATGGCTCGCAGCTTGTAGAGGCAGGCAAGAGCTTCCTCTATCGCATCGTGCCTGAGCAGAGCGAACATTTCCTCGAACTAGCGGGTGCGACCATCCGCGCGGTATCCCAGGGTGTCATCGGCGTCGCAATCATCCAGTCCTTATTGGCCGGCATTGGCTTCAAGCTGGCAGGTATTCCAAGCGCCGGTTTATTGGCCTTCGCAGTTATGATCCTGTCGATCATTCAAGTCGGCGCGGCAATCGTCCTGGTTCCGGTAGTCATTTGGATATGGACGGACAAGGATTTGACCACAGCGCTTCTGCTGACGGTATTCCTGGGTCTCGTCGGCGTAATCGACAACATCTTGAAACCGCTGGTAATGAAGCGTGGCCTGACCACCCCGACACTCGTCATCTTTGTCGGGGTGATCGGAGGAACGCTCGCGCATGGAATTGTCGGCCTCTTTGTCGGACCGATCATTCTTTCTCTGGCCTGGGAATTGACGGTGGCCTGGATACGTAGCGATCGCGCCGACACAGCGCCATTGTCGGGCTGAATATCGAACGTTGACCTAAATCAACGCTCGATACCTCGATGCTCCTTGAATGAATTGCACGATAGCGAGGTCGAGACATCAGGGCAGACAACGAAATTGGCGTTGCGATGAAAGTAGGTCATCCCGGCTATCTGATCGGCTTCCTGCCCGAGCTGATACTTGGACAAACGATCAGGCGTACCGCGCGCCGAAGCATGTTGATCGAGAGTGTCATCAGCCGTTACCCGCAAGCCGCCGGCAAGCCATGTGTGATCGAAGCTACCAGGCCGACTCGCTGCGGCTCTCGGTGCGAGTGCTAGACGTTAGAAAACCTCAACAGTTGCCGCGTGATCGCTATGGATACTATCCTCGTCGTCAATGCAGGCTCCTCAAGCGTCAAGTTCCAGATCTTTTCGGTCGAGGGTGAGGGAGATCTGCGACGCCAGATCAAGGGCCAGATCGATGGCATTGGCAGTCGTCCTCGCCTGCGGGCGAGCGGCGTGCGTGGCGTACCACTGGCCCACCGCGCCTATCCGATCGAATCGGTTTCGGACGTCTCAGCCGCGATGGGCGTTGCCGGCGGATGGCTGCGGGATGAACTCCGCATTAGCCCGATGGCAGTCGGCCATCGCGTGGTCCACGGCGGTCCGGACTTCGTCGGGCCGGTGCTGATCGATCATGGCATCGTAGCCCAGCTGGAGCGGTTTGTAGCGCTGGCCCCGCTTCATCAGCCGCATAATTTGGCTCTCGTCCGGTCACTTCTCGCTAATTTTCCAACACTCCCACAGGTGGCTTGTTTCGATACTGCGTTTCACCGCACGCGTGACGCTGTCTCTGACCACTATGCAATTCCTCACCAATTATATGCCGAGGGTGTGCGGCGTTACGGATTCCACGGTCTCTCATATGAATATGTCGCGAAGACTTTGCCGCACGTCGCGCCCGAAATCGCCAAGGGGCGGGTGATTGTCGCGCATCTCGGTAGCGGAGCCTCGATGTGCGCGTTGAAGGGGGGACGCAGCATCGAGAGCACGATGGGATTCACGGCGCTCGACGGGCTACCTATGGGAACGCGTCCAGGCCAAATCGATCCCGGTGTCGTGCTCTATCTGATCTCGGAGAAGGGAATGTCGCCTGCTAAAGTACAAGACTTCCTTTACCGGGATTGCGGATTGAAAGGACTCTCGGGCGTCAGCAACGACATGCGCGAACTGGAGGCGAGCGAAGACCCTAAGGTGAAACTCGCGATTGATTATTTCGTTTATCGGGTCGGCCTCCATGCTGGCATGCTCGCAGCCGCGCTGCAGGGTCTCGACGCCTTCGTCTTTACCGCCGGTATCGGCGAAAACTCGATCCGGATACGGGCGCGCATCGTCGATCAATTGAGGTGGCTTGGCGCTACGCTTGATCCCATCGGGAATTCCCGTCACATGCGTCTGATATCCGGTTCCGACAGCTGCATCCCGGTTTACGTCATACCGACCGACGAAGAGTTGATGATTGCGCAGCACACGTTGTCGCTGTTGCTGGAGAGGCCGTCGCCGGGTGTTAGGCATGAGAGAGCATCATGATTTCTGAATTTTCGGATGCCAGGCAATCGAAGTACCGCGCGCAATCTCGTCAGCATCGGGGACGGCGGAACGCAAGCATTTCTGGAACCCGACGGTGCCAACTCACGGGGTGAAGTCGCGGCAGGATGCATCCGTTGACGATCGTCGAATGACCCTTCGCGGCGTGCTGCATGGCGACGATAACGCGCTTCGTCCATCGTCCCGCCCATTTCCGGTATATCGCAAGATCCTCGACTACCTCGCGTCGATCGGCGCTCAAGGAGTCAGTTTTGCAGATCGAGGGTAGCGAGCTGCCTTCGGTTCAGAAGGGTGATCTGACGTCGATTGGTGCCTATGAAACCGATGACGCCGAGTTCATGCAGTCGCGATAGGGCACGCGATACCGTTTCCAGCGTCAGCCCGAGGTAGTCGGCAATGTCACGCCGCGACATCGGCAGTGGCATGACGCCGGCTGCTGCAAGTCGCCGATCCATCTCGACCAGGAAGGCCGCGACCCGCTCCAGAGAGGTCTTTCGGCCGAGCAGGAGCATGTGATTTTCGGCATGCTCCAGATTTTCCGTGGTCATGCCGAGGAGATTCCGCGAGACCATGGCATCGCTCTCTGCCATCATCTCAAGGCTCCGCCGTTTGATCAAGCGAACCGTGGTGTTCACGATCGCCTCTGCCGTAAACCGATGCTCGCTTCCGTTTTCCAGTCCGAAGATGTCGCCGACGAGGTGAAACGCACCGATCTGGCGGCGCCCGTCTGGAAGCAATTTGTAGCTTCGCACCGAGCCCGCCTTAACCTGATAGACATAGTCCGCAGGCTCCTTTTCCCCATAGATTTCAGAGCCTTTCTTGTAGGTAAATTCGTTTAAACTTACTTTTTGATTTGAATCACCCGCTATTCCGAGCTCGCCGAAAGAGATGGCACGATACGCCAAATCGTTGGTGATGCGGACAAACATGGCCAACTCCTGTGTAACTGGTTGTTGGATATGGTCTGCCTCTAAGAATATGTTTCCGTGGGAGGAAGGCTCGTTGCCGTGGCCGTGGAGCTTCCGCTAAGACATGTTTCTTGACCATTGTCTGAAGGGACATTGTACCTAGGGACAGGTCTGCAATAGGATGTCCGAAAAAATGAAAACCGGACCCCCTTGGCCGCAAATGCCCTGGGTGATTCTGGAAGCCCGATATCGGCCAGGGTGGCGGCTGGGAGGCGGACTTGTCTAGCCTTGTTTACATTGTGGACGACGATGCTTCGTTTCGTACAGCAGTCGAACGCCGCCTGAAGCTTGCTGGCTATGAAGTTGAGAAGCATTCGTCGGCTCAGACACTGCTGGATCGTCTGCAGGGCTCTGAAGGACCTGGTTGCGTCTTGCTCGACGTTCGAATGCCCGGACTGAACGGGCTGGAATTGCAAAGCCGCCTCATCGAGCTTCATTCGATGTTGCCTGTCATCTTCGTCACCGGCTATGCGGACATTCCGACGACCGTACGAGCGATCAGGGCAGGTGCCGAAGATCTCCTGATCAAGCCGGTATCATCAGAGCAGCTGATAGGGGCGATCGAGCGCGCCTTGGCGCGCCATGAGTCGGTCCGCAGCCAACGAAGCAAGCTTGATGCGAGTCTCGCACTTCTTGCGAGATTGACGCCCCGCGAACGACAGGTCTTCGATTTGATCGTGCGCGGAAAGATCAACAAGCAAGTTGCCAGAGAACTTGGAACAACTGAACGCACCGTGAAAGCGCATCGCCATGAAGTGATGGAAAAGATGCGAGTGCACTCGCTCGCAGAACTGGTTTTGATCGCGGAGCGGCTTGGGTTGATCGATCCGAACGAAAATTCAGGCAGATAGCCTTTGTTCGCAGAAAACATTTACGTCGCGTACCATGTACGAAAGGACAATATAAATATTAGCAGACAAGGCATCTGAATGAACGCGCGATGGGCCTTCATCAGGTTTCTGGGAGGCCGATGATACCGAAATCCAAGTCAATTCTTGTCGTCGACGATAATCCGTCAATGCTCAAAGGCATGAAGCGGTTGTTGAGAGAGCATGGTTTTAACGTAACACTGTTCGGATCCGGCGCTGCGCTGCTGCGTCATGCGGATTTCGACGACGCCTTTTGCGTGATCCTTGACATCGATCTGTACAAAGAATCAGGCATAGACTTGCGTCGCCAACTCGCCGGCAGAGGTGTCGAGCTGCCAGTGATCTTCATTACCGGAAACGACAGTGACGCAAAACGCTCAGCCGCAATCGAATCGGGATGTATCGCGTACCCAACCAAGCCATTTTCGGCAAGATCGCTAACCGAGCCGGTCGAAAAAGTGCGGGAAGCGTCATTCTAGCGCGATCGGTTGTTGGCGTCCTGCTCGAATGCCTGCTCGCCGCGCCCTTATCGATGGAAGCGAAACGATCGAGTGGCAGCGACGTCGTAATTCCAGCCACAGCTCCTTCCAGGAGCCATTTCCTTGATCATCGCGGGTATTCAGGAAATTCGTCGAGAGCTTGATCCAGATCAATCCGCGTCGGGCTCGACGCGCCGCCTATGCCGTCAGGATCTGCTGCAACTCGTGTAGGGCGGCCGTGGACGTCTGTGCAACGAAGGGCGTACCCAATCTCGTTCCTGGTCTCCCGGCGGGTGCCTTGCTGATCGTCTTGTTTCGCTGCGAGATACATCCCAACAAGGAACACCTATGACGTTGCGCGCGTTTCAGCGAGCGGGTTGGATAGGGGTTTTCCCGCCGTTGACGTGGCTTGCCGAATACAGATTGTCCTGGTTGCGTTATGATGCCATCGCCGGAGTGACCCTCGCCGCCTACGCGATCCCGGTGTCACTGGCCTATGCGGGCCTTGCCGGGTTGCCGCCGCAGGTGGGCATCTATGGCTATCTGCTTGGCGGTTTAGGTTATGCTCTCATGGGGTCATCCCGCCAGCTTGCTGTCGGCCCGACCTCCGCAATCTCGCTCATGATCGCCAGCAGTGTCGGGGCCCTGGCAGGGGGAGACGCGATGCGTTTCGCTCAGATCGCGAGTCTTGCGGCATTCGCTGTGGCGTTGCTTTGCCTGATTGCCTGGCTTTTCAAGCTGAGCGTTCTTGTGCGCCTGGTTAGCGACAGCATTCTTGTCGGCTTCAAGGCGGGGGCGGGGCTTACAATTATAATGAGTCAGTTACCGAACCTGTTCGGCGTAGCTGGTGGCGGGCACAACTTCGTTGACCGTGCAATTCGGCTTGCAGGTCAGATTGGCAACATCAATCCACTTGTATTGGCAATAGGAATTGCGGCGGTCGTGCTCCTGCTCCTTGGCGAGCGATTCCTGACGGGCAGGCCCGTCGGACTCATGGTGTTGGCATTGTCGATTCTTATGGCAACTTTGTTAGGGCTTCCGGCAATGGGTGTCCCTGTCACCGGGAAGATACCGCCCGGATTGCCTGCCTTCGAGGTGCCAACTTTCGGAATGCTGGATTTCCAGGACTTATTTCCAATAGCAGCCGGGTGTCTGCTGCTGGCCTATATAGAAGGCGTTTCGGCGGCGCGGAGTTTTGCGGCGAAGCATGGATATAGTATTGACGTCCGACAAGAATTTCTGGGATTTGGGGCTGCCAACCTCGCAGTTGCATTCGGTCACGGCTATCCCGTCGCAGGCGGATTGTCGCAGTCCGCCGTCAATGACACGGCTGGTGCGCGAACGCCCCTGGCATTGTTATTTTGCTCGCTAACCCTCGCGCTCTGCCTGCTTTTCTTTACGGAGTTGCTGACCAACCTTCCGCGGGCAGTATTGGCTGGAGTTGTCATTACTGCAGTTTACAGACTGGTCGACGTCCGCGCGCTGCTTCGCATGTGGGAAGTGAGTCGTATCGACTTTTATGCCGCGGCCATTGCCCTCATATCCGTGTTGCTGCTTGGGATTCTCCAGGGTGTCCTGCTTGCAGCTCTCGCATCCATCCTCCTGCTGCTTATCCGGGCGTCACGGCCCAACATAGCGTTTCTCGGACGGCTTCCTGAATCGGGCCGCTATTCCGACAGCATCAGGCATGAGGGAGTGATGCCGCTGGTTGGCGTTGTTGCGTTCCGCCCTGAAGCCTCGTTGCTCTACATCAATGCCGAGACGATTCTGGAGGCCGTTTTGGAAAAACTGCGAATGGTCTCTGACGTCAGGCTGGTTGCCTGCGATCTATCCGCATCTCCCTACATCGATCTGGCGGGTGCGCGGATGTTACTTGATCTTTATGATGAGCTGGCGTCGCGTCAAATAACGTTCTGCATTGTCGGCGCTCACGCGCAGTTGCGTGAGTTGCTGCGAGCAGAAGGGTTGGCGGAGAAGACGGACAGTAGCGAATGGCTCCGTACGCTCGACAGCGTGTTGAGCGAGGACAATGTTAGCGAACGATCCGGTCTCCGGGACGAACGGCCGCCTGGATAGTAAGCTCCTCCCGAGTTTGACGGTGGTCGAACCCGATGACTCCAGCACCGGGTGACTCCTGCAGCCAAGGATCTCCGGCTGGATGTGTCTGACACCAAGTTGCATGATGCAGTTTGGTATTTGCCGCAGCTTGGCCAGTCGTGTCACGAGATTAAGATATTGACTTGGATCAAGGTGGCGGAAGGCAAAAAGTAAAATCTCCAACGACACCAGCCCGCACAAAATGTGTCGATCAATTTTCTCCCGGTTTGGTTCGAAGCTGCTGGTTCATCAGAGTGTGAGTCATCAGAGGGAAAAGGAAAAAGATATCATGAAAGAATTTAGCGTGAGCTCTGCCTTGTTAGTCTTCCTCGTGGGCGCGGCTGCCATCAGTACGCCCGCTCGCGCTGAAACAGGGCGCGTCGCGGTGATCTTCACCAAAGGCGGATTTGTTGTAGGAGTCGGTGGCGGCGAGGGCGTACTGACGCTCCGGGGCACTCACTATCCATTCACTGTCTCGGGCATGAGTGTCGGCTTCACGATCGGAGCCTCGACGACCAAGCTTGTTGGACGAGCCCTTAATCTAAAAGGGCCGGCTTCGATCGAAGGCAGGTACACCGCTGTCGGAGCCGGCGGCGCTGTCGTGGCTGGAGCCGGCGGAGTTCAACTGCAAAACGCCAACGGCGTGATCTTGCAACTGAGTGGCCCGAGGGTAGGCGCCGAAATGTCGGTCGCTGTCGGTGGGGTATCGATAAGCTTGAAACAGATGCGAACCAGTCGGACCGTGCAGTAGGCGACCTGGTCCACTCAGTAACGTTCAGCCACGAACGTCATCCCACGCAGGCCCGCCTGGTCGTCAAAGCGCTCCTTCGCGGAGCGCTTTGGCAGCTTGACCTTGTTTTTATGTATCCGTTTATACGGAATCAACTCCAGCAGATGCGCGATGCAGTTCAGTCGAGCTCGACGCTTGTCGTCGGAGCGAACGATGTACCATGGCGATTGCTTCGTGCTGGTTGCCTTCAGCATCAGGTCCCGAGCTTCTGAGTAGTCGTACCATCGTTGGTAAGATGCAGTATCCATCGGACTCAACTTCCACTGCCGCAGCGGATCGTCGATTCTCGCCTTGAAGCGACGCTCCTGCTCGTCCATCCCGACCTCAAGCCAGAGTTTGATCAGGATGATGCCCCCTTCGATGATATATTTCTCCATCTGGGGGCAGAGAGAAAGGAATCGTTTGTGCTCGGCGGGCGTACAAAAGCCCATCACATATTCCACGCCGGCGCGATTGTACCAACTCCGGTCGAAGATCACAATTTCACCTGCAGCCGGAAAATTCTGCATGTAACGTTGAAGAAATAATTGCGTCTTCTCCCGGTCGGACGGAGCTGGCAAGGCGGCAACGCGAAACACGCGCGGACTGACCTTCTCCGTAATCGCCTTGATCGTGCCGCCCTTCCCGGCGGCATCCCGGCCCTCGAACAGGACGATGACTCGAATCTTGTTCGCCTTCACCCATTCCTGAAGATAGCAAAGCTCGACCTGGAGCTTTTCCAGCTCTTTCTCATAGACCTTGCGCTTCATCCGTGGCGTGTCCGCGTCGGCTGACATGTCTACCTTCCGCTGCTTCAGACCAGACTCCACCAACCGTTCCTAATCTCCCCAGGAGATAGTGACGGCGATGTCGCCAGGGACACCTCCGGGGTAATCAATAATCTGGTAACTGATGCGATAACCCCGCGGTTTCAGATAGTCGCGCCAGAGCTCGAATATTTCTTTCGGAATCCCCGTCAGTGTGTTCTCCCAGCCGGCCTCCTGCTGATTGATGGCTCGGCCTTTATCCGTGCATAGCGAGTTGGGGAACCGATACACCTGCACTTCGGTTAGCCCGTTTCGGACTGCTCGCTGGATGACGGTCGAGGCGAGCTGGATTTTTTCCTCCTCGGACTTGCCGGATGAACGACTGAGCCGCTCGATCAGTGCATGTTTCTCGGCTTGGGCGGCCGCTGCCAGGCGGGCATATTGATCCGCCTTTTCGGCTTCCTTGAGGGCCGCTTCTTTCCGGATCTGTTGCGCGCTGGGGATGAGGTCATCGATGCTGCCTGGCATGACGAGAACTCCTGACGAATATATTATCATGACAAGGCTAGGTCGGGTCGACGTCGTTACCTTGATTCAAATCAACAAATTCGCATCCATGGTTACCGGGCACGCTAAAGTCTGAGGCCAAAGTCGGGGAGAGGAGGAGTTGAACGAGGCGATACATTCCATGGCGCCGCACCATGTGCTTTTCTATCTTGCCACCGCGAGCGCAACCGGTGTTTGTTAGCGGTGATAGGCAATTGTATCAGGCAAAGAATGAGCCGGCCGTCACCGTAACGTTCGCTGCAAAGCTACTCTGCAACGATGGCAATGTCCCTGGACCGTTGCGGTCAGTGCTACAGGCGCATATTATGATGCCACTTGCGTAAAGGTCGTGGAAGCCCACGGTCGGGTCGCGACGCTTGGTTGACGGTCTCGTCCGGCTCGGCTGAGACCGTTGAAGGTCGTGCGCCCGCACTGAAACGTGCTGCAAGACAGTCGTTCGGGCCGCCGGGTACGAGGATGAATGGACGCGCCCCGATGGCAGCGACTAACCCATCCTGGCTGGGTCTTGTTACCCGTCTATGTGTCTGTCTGCTGGTTTGGACGATCATCCCGTCCGAGTTTGCGCGCAGCGGTCAGACTCGCGAGATCAAACGGGTATTGATCCTGCATTCCTTTGGACGAGATTTCAGACCATGGGGGACGTATGCAAAAGCCATTCGGGAGAATTTGGAGCAGTTGTCGCCGTGGCAGATTGATATTCAGGACCACTCGATGGTTTCCGCACGCTCTGGCGATGAAAATCCTGGGCCACCGTTTATTGCCTACCTGAATGCGCTCTATTCCGAACGCCCTCCGGATATTGTCATTGCCATCGGCGCTCCTGCCTCGAATTTTGTTCAGCAACACCGCCGACATTTGTTCACTCAAATTCCCCTGATACTGACAGCGGTCGAGCAGCGTCGTATCCAGTTCTCGGATTTGCCGGATAGTGACACCGTCATTGCTGTTTCTCACGATTTTCGCCTTTCTTTCGAGACGATCCTTCGTGTTCTTCCCGGCACGGAGCGAATTGTCGCTTTGAACGGAACGTCGCCCAACGAGAAATTCTGGCTCGGCGAACTCCGCAAGGACGCGGCATCTGTCCAGAAGAAGGTTGAGTTCATCCGGCCCAATGATATTTCGTTCCAGGATTTTCTGAAGAAAAGCGAAACGTTGCCGCCGAAAACAGCTATTTTCTGGCATCTGATGAACGTCGACGCAATTGTAGTCTCCTACGAGGGGAATACCGCGCTTCAGCAACTTCACGCAGTGTCCAATGCTCCGCTTTTTTCTTACGACGATGGCTTTTTTGGCAATGAGACTGTCGACGGGCCGATGTATTCCGTTCTCGAAATTAGCAGGCTCACAGCCGCTGTGGCGATCCGTATTCTGAACGGAGAAAAACCTCGCGATATAAGGCTGGTTGCGATCAAATATTCCAATCCGAAGTTCGATTGGCGCGAAATGCAGCGCTGGGATATCAGCGAGAGAAACCTGCCTCCAGGAAGCGAAGTCTTGTTTCGCGAGCCCCGCATATGGGAGGTCAATCATTGGCAGTTGTTGTTGATTGCGACCGTAATCCTGATTCAGGGAGCGTTGATCAGCGGACTGCTGCATGAGCGTCGTCGCCGCCGTCTTGCCGAAGTCGAATCGCGCCAACGCTTGACTGATCTTGCCCATATCAACCGCAGTTCGACTGTCGGAGAGCTGACGATTTCTATCGCGCATGAGTTGAACCAGCCGCTTGGTTCGATTCTCACCAACACCGAGACAGCCGAACTCATGCTGAAGAGTCCCTCACCGAATCTCGATGAGGTGAAGGAAATTCTTGCTGACATCAGGCGTGACGATCAGCGCGCCAGCGAGGTGATACGTCGGCTACGCAGCGTGCTGAAGAAAACACCATTTGAGATTACCTGTATCGACTTGAACGAGACGGTACGGCAAGTGATGGGGTTTATCGCGACCGTCGGCAGCGAGCGGAATATCGCATTGAAATGTAGTACGGAATCGATCGACCTGAAGATCATGGGAGACGTTGTTCATTTACAACAAGTCTTTCTGAACTTGATGATCAACGCGATGGATGCAATATCCGAAGCGGAGGCAATAGAGCGAGAAGTCAGCGTAACCACAAGGCGCTCGGGCGCCTGGGCGGAAGTCAGTATCAGCGACACCGGCCCCGGTATCACGATCGCCGATCTTGCAAAGGTTTTCGATCCGTTTTTCACGACGAAACCGCAGGGCATGGGTATGGGACTTGCAATCGTCCGTTCTATTGTCGAAGCGCACCACGGACAGATTTCTGCGGCAAATCAGTCAACCGGCGGCGCACTTTTCACGCTTAGGCTTCCGATTCTTCGGGATCAAGCTACTTCGGTCTGAGACTTGCAGTCAGACAACTCTCGCCCCGCAGAAGAACGGTGCCGTTCGTTTCGTTGATCTTTATCAAAGAACGAGCTCGGCTTTGCTCCATTTTTGTAGCGATGAACCCGAGGAGAGGTGTGATGTTTCGCTGCGGCAAGGCCCTGATCGCGCTCGCATTGCTAATGGCGGATCCTATCGCCATCGCGGCACAAACGGCCGATAATCCGCCGGATCCAAACGGTACGCCACAGCAAGCCACCAAATCTGCGCCCGATGCAGAGCTGTTGAAACCTGAGCAACTCGAGGCGCTGGCTGCCCCGATTGCGCTCTATCCCGATGAACTGCTGGCGAATGTACTGGCGGCATCGACCTATCCGCTGGAGGTCGTGCAGGCCGATCGCTGGCTCAAGGAACGCAAAACCCTGAAAGGTGATGCGTTGAAGAAGGAGGTTGAAAAGCAATCGTGGGACAACAGCGTCAAAGCGCTTTCAAGCACTCCAGATGTCATTTCAATGATGAGCGACAAGATCGACTGGACCAAGAGTCTCGGCGATGCCGTTCTCGCGCAGCAAGCCGATGTCATGGATGCAATCCAGCGCCTTCGTTCCAAAGCCTATGACAACAAGAAGCTGGTTACCAACAAGCAGCAAAAGGTGAGCGTTCAAGCGCAGGAAAGCAAGCAGGCGATTGTCATCGAGTCGACCAGCCCCGATACGATGTACGTGCCGTACTACGATCCCGCCGCGGTTTACGGAACCTGGCCTTATGCAGCGTATCCACCCTATTACTTCGGGTATCCGTCCTACATCGGTGCGGGAGTGATCGCGACGGGGCTCGCGTTCGGTGCAGGCTGGGCTATCGGACGCTGGGGTAACTACTGGGGTGGCGGATTCAATTGGGGTAACCGCAATCTCTACGTCAACCACTACAATCGGATAAATAACGTCGGAAACAGCTGGCAGCACAATTCGGCGCATCGTCAGGGTGTGCGGTACAATAACGCGAATGTTCAGCAGCGCTTCGGCAACAACAATCTGAGGGCTGGCGCATCGAACCGCATGGATTTTCGGGGCCGCGGTGGGCAGCAGGTGCTTCGTCCAGGGCAGGATCGACCTGGCGGCGGAGATCGCGCAGGCGACCGTGCGGCCTCACGCGATCGGCCGGGCGGCGATCGTGGAAATCGACCGGGCGCAGCCGATCGCGCCAGGGGCGGTGGCGACCGTGCCAAAGCAGGTAACAGGGCTGCCAACCGAGCTGGCGGCGCGGCGCGCGGTGGCGGCAATCGTGGCGGTGCCATGAACATATCGTCGGGCAGGGCTGCTTCCGCGGCTTCGGCTCGCGGTCATGCAAGCCTGGGCGGACGAGGAGGAGGTGCTGCCAGCTTCGCCGGACGTGGCGGCGGCGGCTTTCATGGCGGCGGGGGTTTTCGCGGCGGTGGCGGCGGCTTCCGTGGCGGTGGTGGCGGTTTCCGTGGCGGCGGTGGCGGCTTCCGTGGCGGCGGTGGACGGCGGTCCGATGTCCAACTGAAACACCACCTCGTGCTGCTGGGTTATCTTACCAACGGCCTTGGTTACTACCGCTTCAGCTATCTCGGTAGCAGCAAGTCATATGTTGGCGTGATCGCGCAGGAAGTGCAGAATCTGATGCCGCAAGCCGTGACCCGTGGTAACGACGGTTACCTCAGAGTCTACTATGAGAAGCTTGGATTGAAGCTGCGGACCTACAGCGACTGGCTTGCTGGGGGCGCAAAAATTCCTGCGCTGCGGGAGGTGTCGCCATGATCGCATCAATGTGGATGTTCCGCGCCGCCTCGACGAGCGCGGTGGCAATCGTAGCGGTCGCGCTGTCGATCGGCGTGAGTCAGGCTCAGCAGGCTTTTTCTTCGCCGGAAGATGCGGCGGCGGGATTGGCGGCGGCGGTCAAGACCGGCACGACAAGCTCCATTCTGAAAGTCCTTGGCAACCGTGCCGAAGACGTGGTCGAATCCGGTGATAGCGTTGCTGACAAAGAGACTCGTGAGCGTTTTCTTTCCGCTTACGATGCCAAGCACTCGATCAAGGCTGAGGGAAACAAGAAAGCCACGCTCATTTTGGGCGCCGATGAATTTCCGTTCCCAATTCCACTTGTCAACAGCAAGAGCGGCTGGGAATTCGACACCTCCGCTGGACGTCTTGAGATTCTTTATCGCCGCATTGGGCGCAATGAGTTGGATGCGATTCAGGCCTCTCTCGCCTTTGTGGATGCCCAGAACGAATATGCCGAGAAGGATCGTACAGGCGAAGGTGCTGGCGTTTACGCGCAACGCATTGTCAGTACCCCAGGCAAGAAGGATGGCCTTTTCTGGCGCGACGATGGCGATCCGAGCCCGCTTGGTGAGTTGGCGGCGCGAGCATCATCAGAGGGCTATAAGGTTGATGGGCAAGGCGCCCCGTATCACGGTTACGTCTTTCGAATATTGAGGGGGCAGGGGCCAGATGCACCGGGAGGCGCACTTGACTACATCGTCAAGCGCAAGATGATCGGTGGTTTCGCGCTGATTGCCTATCCTGCCGAATACGGAAACTCTGGTGTCATGACCTTCATGGTCAATCATGCCGGCACTGTCTATCAAAAGGATCTTGGTAAAAACACGGAAGTACTCGCCAGTCGCATCAGTTTGTTCGATCCCGATCAGACCTGGAAGAGGGTGGATTCGGCGAAGCCTTGAAGGTGGGTAACAACGATACCCAGCGCAACACAGGCCTTGGCGGTCTTGGCAATTGGTGCCGCTTCATTCCAGCGGCATGAATCTCGGCAATGAGTTTGATTGCCGGTTCGATGCTGCCGCTTCCATCGGGCTCCTTAAAAGTTGGTCCCTTGCCGCTCTCCTGCCGCGAAAAGTCGAGCGGATACTGGATAATCCTGTGACGAAGATCGAGGGCGCTGGATCACGATGTGATTGCAGGAGACGCCCCGGAATTGATGTTGAGATTGAAAATCCAACAACAGCCAATTTGAGACAGGCTCTGATCGATGAAGTCACGAATGTCTCCATCTTTAAAATTTGATCAGAAAATAGACCTCGACCCGCAGCGAAGGAATGCTGAGCGATCGACTTGTCGCGCGCACCTATAACTACGTCTTAGCTAGTACGAGCAATTACACACTCGACAACCAGTTGCAGGCGGATTTCAGAACCGGCGACCTGGTACACAAGGTTCTGGCCGGGTTCGACGACTTCAATCTGTCGGCAAACACCGACTACCGTAGCGCTGGGATCGCGCCGATCGACGCCTATGCCCCGGTCTATGGTGCGGCAGTTCCGTCGTTTGCCTCACTATCGCCATTCATCCTGCGTTCGGACAGCCAGAGTCAGGCCGGTCTCTATTTGCAGGACCAGATCAAGTGGGATCGCTGGACCCTCGCGCTCAGCGGTCGTCAGGACTGGGTTAGTACCGGCTTCACCAGCAAAGCGTTCTTTCCGCCGGCGGGGACCTACACGTCTTTCAATTCCGCGCAGACCGGCCGCGTCGGCCTGAACTATCTGTTCGATGTCGGGCTGGCCCCCTACGTCAGCTATTCGACCTCGTTCACGCTGAACCTCGGCGCGGATCGCTTCGGCAATGTATTCAGGCCGACCACGGGCGAGGGGCAAAGAGATCGGCGTCAAGTTCAAGCCGAACGATACGAACCTCATGCTGACAGCTGTCCTGTTCGATATCAACGAGAACAACATCCTAACCGGCGACCCCGTCTATCCCTTTTTCAGCATCCAGACCGATGCGGCGCGGGTGCGCGGATTCGAGTTCGAGGCGCGGGGCAACGTGACCCGGGAGTTTGAGGTGATCGCGGGGTACAGCCACATCGATCCTCGGGTGACCAAAAGCCTTGCAGGCAATACCGGCAAGTATTTGCAGGGCCCGGCGCTCGATCAGGCCTCGCTCTGGGCCAAATACACTTGGTACAACGGGCCGCTGGCCGGATTTGGCGTCGGCGCGGGCGTGCGCTATGTTGGCGACAGCTATGGCGATGCCAGGAACACCTTCGTGATTCCGCCCTACACCCTGTTCGATGCAACCGTGAGCTACGATCTCGCTTATCTGCGACCGGATTTGAAGGGCTGGAAAATGCAGGTCAACGCAACCAATCTCGCGGATCGTTTCTATGTCCAGTCCTGCCTGACTGGATTGGCATACTGCGCGATGGGCACGAGCCGCACCGTGCTCGGCACCCTGAGATATAGCTGGAATGCGGATGACCCGCATCCTGCGCTGATCTCGAAGTGAGTTAGTGAGCTAAAAGGATGACACCAAAAGCCTTGCGCAAATGGAGCTGGACCCACAAGTGGTCCAGCATCATCTGCACCTTGTTCATGCTGATGCTGTGCATCACCGGCCTGCCGTTGATCTTCCACGAACAGATTGACGAGCTGCTGCATGGCCAGGTCGAGGCCGCCGTCGTCCCCCAAGGCACGCCGCCGGCGAGTCTCGATCGCGTGGTGGCGAGCGCCGTGGCGGCGATGCCCGGGCAGGTGCCGCATTTCCTGATCTGGGATCACGACGACCCGAACGCGATGCTGGTCAGTGTCGGCAAGAGCATCGATGCCGATCCGGCCGACAACCGTATCGTCCGGGTCGATGCCCACACCGGCGCCTATCTCGACGCGCCTGACGTCACCGGGCGCTTTACGTTCATCATGCTCAAGCTGCACACCGATATGTTCGCCGGCCTGCCCGGGAAGCTGTTTCTCGGGCTAATGGGCATTCTGTTCTGCGTTGCAATCATATCAGGTGTCGTCGTCTACGCGCCGTCGATGCGCAAGCAGAGCTTCGGGGTCTATCGTTCTGAGCGTCCGCGCGTGGTACGCTGGCTCGATCTGCATAACCTCGCCGGCATCTTGCTGGTGATGTGGACGCTAGTTGTGGGATTCACCGGCGTCATCAACACCTGGGCCGACCTCGTGCTCAAGATGTGGCAGTATGGCCAGCTCGCCGAGATGACGGCACAATATAGCGACCGCACTTTGCCCGCGCACCCGACCCCGGTTCAGGCGGCGACGGATGTGGCCGCGAAGGCCGTGCCTGGCATGATGCCGTCGTTCATCGCGTTTCCCGGCACGATCTTCTCAAGCAAGAGCCACTATACGGTATTCATGCGCGGCGATACGCCGCTGACCTCACGGCTGCTTAAACCGGCGCTGATCGATGCAGAGACCGGCAAGCTCACCGACAGCCGCGATATGCCCTGGTACGTCACTGCACTGTTCATCTCGCAGCCGCTGCATTTCGGCGACTATGGCGGGATGCCGCTAAAGATCATCTGGGCGCTGCTGGATGTCATGACCATTATCGTCCTCGGAACGGGCGTCTATCTCTGGCTGCGGCGGCGCAAGCCTGGCGAGAGCAGCGTGCGCGAACCCGCAGGCGCCGCCCGGCCGATGTTGTCGCCATGATGCCAGCACGTACCCGACATCGGACCCTTCGCGAGATTTTTGCATGGCCGGCCATCATCGCTGTCCTGAGCACGATTGGATTGATGTCAGCGTTACTCGGCGATGGCATCTGGGACGGCGTTTCGTGGATCGTTCTGGCCGTTCCTGTGGCGCTGTATTGCGGCTTCTTCCAGCGCGGAACGTAGGCGGTCGCGCGGCGTGTGTAATAGGAGGACGGCCCAGGCGCATCTTCGGCCGGCCGCGCTTGGCGCTCGGCTTCACGCCTCGACTGCGGCCGGGCTTCCACTTACTGCCCACATGGACTAAGAGACCGCGATACTTCTTTCGCGCAAAAAGATCGCATGATCCGTCTCGACAACGTCAGCAAGCAAGCTGGCCACCAGATCCTTTTCATCGAAGCCTCGGCGGCGCTCAACAAGGGCGAGAAAATCGGCCTCGTCGGTCCGAACGGGGCCGGCAAGACCACGCTGTTCCGGATGATCACAGGCCAGGAACTGCCCGACGAAGGGCAGGTCTCGATCGATCGTGGCATCAGCATCGGTTATTTCAGCCAGGACGTCGGCGAGATGTCCGGCCGCAGCGCCGTAACGGAGGTGATGGATGGAGCGGGACCCGTCAGCGTGGTCGCCGCCGAACTCCGCAAACTCGAAGCCGCGATGGCCGACCCGGATAGCGCCGACGAGATGGAGAAGATCATCGCGCGCTATGGAGAGGTGCAGCATCGTTTCGAGGAGCTCGACGGTTATGCACTTGATGGCCGGGCGCGCGAGGCGCTCTCAGGCCTGGGGTTTAGCCAGGAGATGATGGAGGGCGATGTCGGCGCGCTCTCCGGAGGCTGGAAAATGCGCGTGGCGCTGGCGCGTATCCTCCTGATGCGCCCCGATGTCATGCTGCTGGACGAGCCGAGCAACCATCTCGATCTCGAAAGCCTGATCTGGCTCGAACACTTCCTCCGAGATTATGAAGGCACGCTGTTGATGACTTCGCACGATCGCGAGTTCATCAACCGCGTGATCGGCAAGGTCGTCGAGATCGACTCTGGCTCGCTGACGACCTATTCCGGCAACTACGAATTCTACGAGCAGCAGCGTGCACTGAACCAGAAGCAACAGCAGGCCCAGTTCGAGCGCCAGCAGGCGATGCTCGCCAAGGAGATTAAGTTCATCGAGCGCTTCAAGGCGCGTGCTTCGCACGCGGCGCAAGTCCAGAGCCGGGTGAAGAAGCTCGACAAGATCGAGCGGGTGGAGCCGCCCCGGCGCCGTCAGACGATCGCATTCGATTTTCCGCCACCGCCGCGCTCCGGCGAGGATGTCGTCGCCTTGAAGAACATCCACAAGGGGTATGGCGGCAAGCGGATCTATGGTGGGTTCGATTTCATGATCCGCCGGCGCGAGCGCTGGTGCGTGATGGGCGTCAACGGAGCCGGAAAGTCGACGCTGCTCAAGTTGGTAGCCCGCGCCAGCGAGCCCGACGCCGGCACGGTAGCCGTCGGGAGCAGTGTCAAGATGGGCTATTTTGCCCAGCACGCCATGGATCTGCTCGATGGCGACCGCACGGTATTCCAGTCACTGGAAGATGCGTTTCCGACCGCGGGGCAGGGTAGCCTGCGCGCACTCGCCGGCTGTTTTGGCTTTTCCGGCGACGACGTTGAGAAGCGATGCCGGGTGTTGTCGGGTGGAGAGAAGGCGCGGCTGGGGATGGCGAAGATGCTGTTCGATCCGCCGAATTTCCTGGTGCTGGACGAACCGACCAACCATCTCGATCTTGCGACCAAGGAGATGCTGATCACGGCACTGTCGGATTTCGAGGGCACGATGCTGTTCGTCTCGCACGATCGACATTTCCTCAGCGTCCTTTCCAATCGCGTGCTGGAGCTGACGGCCGAGGGCATCCACCAGTATGGCGGCGGCTACACCGAATACGTCGCACGCACCGGCCAGGAAGCGCCGGGGCTGCGCAGCTAAACGCGGCGGCCCGCTTCTTGACGCAAATCTGCCGCTCAACAGCAGGGCGCGGACTCTCCTTCAGCCAACACCGAGGCGTGTTTTGCAACGGCCTCCGTTTCCTGCGGCGCCGAGCAAGTGCTGGACGGTCTCGATCCGACAAAAGGCCACGCGGCTTGGTTTCTTCACCCTGGAGCGGAGAGACACGCTTCATTCTCGAGCTTGCTTTTGCCTAACGGTAGCCTCGACCCCGGCACGGCCAGTCTCGACCATGCACACGGCCAAGACCCAAATCATTCGCCAGCCATACGGGAATCGTTGTCTCTTGAGCCCCATATCGCATGACCGGCACGACCGGTCCGCCACACGGATCTACTCGATCGTCCTCGGGTCGATATCGATATCGCGGAACGATATAGGAGTCCCAATAGGGTTGCGGAGTTGGAGGCGTGACGATGATAACCCGCCTGGGCTTCGCATCGGCTGCGGTAATGAATGCTCCCGAGCAACACAGCAACAAAGCCGATACGAGAGCGAACGCGACGGTCAGTATCTTCATCCTCGATCTCCTTGCCGAGCACTGCCTCCAATCCGGCGAGCATATGCCTATGGTATCATTTGGCAATGACGGCAGTACCGCCCCGGCGGGGAAAACCGGAATTTTGACACCCCAGTCGCGGGTTTCGGGAAAGTTGTCATTGGACAATAGCTACGGGAGCGCAGCCATGACTTTTGAAAAGGCAATCGAGGGTCGCATAGTGCCGTTACAGCGTCCTTCCATCCGGCCGGAAGTGCATCGTGAATTTGGCGCCACCGCCGGGCGCGTCCTCGACAGAGACACTCCCCTGGTGCGCTTTTACAATTTTTTCGACGATCGATAATCCCAGACCCGCGCCTCCGGCAGTGCGCGGGGATCGCCGCCAGAATCGCTGGAAAATCGATTCGCGGTCCGCCAACGGCACGCCATCGCCATTGTCGATCACGCTGATCGAGCCATCCGCGGTAACGATGATCTCGATGATCGTACCCTGGGGAGTGTGATGAAGAGCGTTCTCAACGAGATTTCGTGTTGCGCGCCGGATCATCTCCGCGTTTCCTTTGACGAGAACGGGCTCATCGGCGCACATCAATTCAATGCTCTTTCCTTGCTTCAGAGCCAATGGCGCGATGAATTCCGCAACTTCGACGCAAACCTCGTGAATATCCGCGACCGCATCCGGATCGACCACGGCTGTCTCGAGCTCCGTCGCGTCGAGCAACTGGCCAACAACACGGCTCATGTTGTCAACGTCCCGTCCTAAGGCATGGCTTGCCTCTCCATGCGGTAGGGTCTCGATCCTCGTGCGAAGGATGGCAAGTGGCGTTCGTATCTCATGTGCTGCATTGGCGGCAAACTCGCGCTGAGCGAGGAAGCCATGCTCAAGCCGATCGAGGGCCTGATTGACGGCTTCCACGAGCGGCAGAATTTCGGGAGGCATGTCGTCGGTTGGTAAACGGACGTCCAGACGTGTGGGACTGATATGTCTCGCTCGGCTGGACGCGCGATGTAGCGGTCTAATCGCCAGACGGAAGATGATGATGTCAGCAGCAAGCAGGAGAAGAAGAACTGGAACGATGATCCAGACAACCTGCCGGAGGAAGTTGACCAGGATATCGTCGACGACCACGTCGCTATGCGACAGCTCTTCTGCAACTTGTATCCAGACTGGATGGTCGCCAATATCCTTGCGCGCGCTGGCACCGGCGATCGTTTTGGCTTCGCCCCGGGTCAGGGCGTTGTGCGGAACAATGCCGCTCGCGTTCAAATCGACGGTAAACAACGGCTTCTTGCTGGGACTCGACGAGAAGATCACCGAACCCGTATCGTCAATGATTGCATATTTGTAGCGGCCATAGGCTTCCGAATACTGATCGCGTGCGCCATCAGGAAGGCTAAGCGACCATCCGCCCGCCGACGAAGGCTTTAGATTTCGGGCAAACACCTCGATTTGGGCCGTCATCTTGTTCAGCTGGAATTTGGCGACGTCCGTTGCCAGCGACCAGTGCAAGATGGACCGCAATACAAGCGCCGCAATGATGATCGCGACAACATGAAGGACGACAATGCGGGACAGGATTGATCTTCGCCGCGGCATCTAGGTCCCGATTCCGAAGTTCGCATACCCTTGCAGCAACCTTTGATGCGAACTTCGGAATCAAAGGGACACTAGCAACCTTATAATTCTAGTGTGGTTTAGGCTCAGAAGTTCGCCTGGCAGACTCGTTGGACGCTGAAAGCGAACTTCTGAACCACCACACTAGTCGCTCTCCATCATCACATAGCCGACGCCGCGAATAGTGCTGATCTTGACCTTTGCACCAATGTCCAGGAGCTGTTTGCGCAGACGATGGACATAAACCTCGACGGCATTGGAGGCGACATCTCCGGTCAGGCCGAAGATCTGATCTTCGAGAAGCTTCTTGGAGACGACGTTGCCCTTGCGGCGCAAAAGCAACTCAAGCACCGCGATCTCTCGGGCGGATAGGTTCTGAGGCTTCATGTCGACAAAAGCTTGCCGGCCTTCGCTGTCGAAGGTCACGTTAGCAAGCCGCAATGAGCTGCCGAGCAACTGCCCCGGCCGCCTGAGCAGCGCTTCGAGCCGCGCCACCAGCTCGTCAAAGGAAAAAGGTTTGACAAGATAGTCGTCTGCTCCGCTTCGGAGCCCGCTGACTCGATCCTCCACGCCCCCACGTGCCGTGAGTATAAGGACAGGGATCGGATCCTTGCGGCGCCGCAGTTCACGCAGGATCGAAAGTCCATCGCCATCGGGCAGGCCGAGATCCAGGATCAATGCCGCGTAACGATTGGTTTCCAGTGCGCTGGAGGCATCGGCGACATTGGTGAGAAGATCGACCCCGTACCCGGCCGCTTGCATTCCCTTCGCCAGAAGGTCGGCCAGTTCTTCGCTGTCCTCGACGACCAAGATTCTCATGGGCGCGAACGCTCCCTTCCCCCTTCTGCGGCCGTGACTTGCAGGGGGCGAGCGGGTACTGGTGTCTTTCCGGCCGCGCCGAAGCCCGACTGTAAGCTCTGTGTAAGCGTCATCATATTGCCGTTGTAAGGCTGCCGTAAGATGTTAAATCTATATTATATACGGTCGCGTGATGAGGATTCATCGCCCTCATCGGCGACAAGCGCTGGACAGGCAAGGCCTTGAGCCAGCATAAAAATCATTGGTTTTTGAGGGGACAGGCTTGCCTCACCAATCGGCGGGGCAAGGGGATACGGGATCATGCGTAATCTGACGTCACTCTGGCGTGCGATGACAATCCCTCGGATTGTCATCGGTCTCACGATCGCATTGGCCCTTGTCGGGACGGCTGCAACCGTCCTGAGAGTCGATCGCGGCAGCGCCGCCCGCAATTCAGTGCTGGACAGCGAAATCAAAGGGTCTGACGGAAAGCTGCGTTTGACGGCATCGCAATGGGACACCGTGTCGGTGCAGCCGGTTGAGGAACACGTGTTCCGTTCCGAATTCCGTACCGAGGGGAAGATCGCGCTCGATCAGAACCTGTCGACCCGCATCTTCGCACCCTATGCGGGCCGGGTGACAGAATTGATGGTCGCGTCCGGCGATCACGTCGAGAAAGGCCAGCTTCTTTTTGTGATCGCGGCGGCCGATTCCGTGGATGCCCAGAAAGATTTCGTCGTCGCCCTGACCACCCGGAACAAGGCGGTTTCCCAGGTCAACCTCGCGCAGATCGTCGAGCGAAGAATGTCGAGCCTGGCGAAGGATAGGGCCGCGTCGCAGAGAGAATGGCAGGAAGCTCAGGCCAATCTCACTTCTTCGGAGAACGATTCCCGATCAGCAGAAGTTGCGCTTGAGGCCGCGCGCAACCGGTTGCGGCTCGTTGGGAAAACCGACGCGGAGATTGAAGCGTTCGAGAAGACGGGCGCGCTCACGCCCGACGCTCCCGTCTACGCGCCGCTGGCCGGAACCGTTCTGCAACGCAAGGTCGGGATGGGACAGTATGTCAATGCCGGGGCAAGCGAGAGCGATCCGGTGTTCCTGATCGGAGACACGTCGAAAGTCTGGATCGTGGCCTATGTTCGCGAGACCGATGTTGCCAAGGTGCAGATCGGCGAACGCCTGATGTTCAAGGTCTTGACGCAGCCCGACCGTATGTTTGAGACCCGGATCGACTACGTCGCACCGGGAATCGACCCGGACAATAGGCGGCTTCTGGTCCGCGCCACCGTCGATAACGCGGACGGACTGCTCAAACCCGAGATGTTTGCGAGCGTTACGATCGTTGACAGCGACGGAGAGCTAATGCCGGCGGTGCCTCTTGAGTCAGTGATCTATGAAGGAAGCAATGCGCATGTCTGGGTCGTTGGTGACGATCAAGGCGTCGAATTGCGTCAGATCAAGTTAGGTCAATCAAGCGCTCGGCTGATCCAGGTGCTGGATGGGCTCCGTCCGGGCGAAAAAATCGTCACCCGCGGCAGTCTGTTCATCGACCGGATGGCAGTCGCCAAACAGACCTGACGAACACGGTAGCTCGTCATGATCAATCCGATCATCGCGTTTGCATTGAAGCAGCGCGTTCTGATCCTGGTTCTCTTCATTATGACCTTGGCCGGCGGGATCGCCGCGTTCAGGGTCCTGAATATCGAAGCCTATCCCGATCCCGTTCCGCCTATGGTGGACGTCATCACTCAGAGCGCCGGACTTTCGGCCGAAGAGATCGAACGTTACATCACGATTCCGATCGAGACGCAGCTGTCCGGCGTGCCGAACCTCCGGGTAATGAGAACCATTTCTCTTTACGGACTGTCGGACGTCAAACTGCAGTTCACCTATGCCTATACCTACGATGAGGCGCTCCAGCAGGTTCTCAACCGTTTGGCGCAGCTCAACGGATTGCCGGATGGCGCTCAGCCCACCATCAGTCCCGTCAGTCCCGTCGGCGAAATTTATCGTTACAGACTAGTCGGCCCGCCCGGCTATAGCGTGCTCGATCTGAAGACTCTTCAGGATTGGGTTCTGCAACGCCGCTTTCGCGCCGTGCCCGGGATCGTGGACGTCATTGGCTGGGGTGGGAAAACCAAGACATTTGAACTGCAGGTCGACCTCGATAAGCTCGTCGCCTACAGGCTGACCCTGCCGCAATTGCTGCAGACGCTGCGCGGAAGCAACCTGAATGTCGGCGGAAATATCGTCAATCTGGGCACGCAGTCGGCAGTTGTGCGGGGTGTTGGGCTGATACGCTCGAGCGATGACATCAACAATACCATGTTGACGCAAGCCGAAGGCAATCCTGTTCTGGTTCGAGACGTTGCGACGGTTATCATCGGGCATCAGCCCCGCCTCGGCATTGCCGGCCAGGACAACGACGACGATATCGTCGAAGGCATCGTCCTGATGCGCCGCGGCCAGCAGAGCACTCCGACCATCGAGCGGTTGAAGGCCGAAGTCGAGCGTATCAATATTTCCGGGATTTTGCCGCCCGGCGTACGAATTGAGCGCATTTATGATCGTCAGGATCTGATCGACACCACGACGCACACTGTCTTGCACAACATGACAGTCGGCATTCTGCTGATCTTTGTATTGCAGTGGGTGTTTCTCGGGAATCTTCGCAGCGCGTTGATCGTGGGCGCGACGATTCCCTTCGCGTTGTGCTTCGCCATCGGGATCATGATTCTGCGCGGCGAATCCGCCAACCTGCTATCGGTCGGTGCAATCGATTTCGGTTTGATCGTCGATGCCACTGTAATCATGGTCGAACGAATATTCCGGGAACTTGGGCATAGCGGCGAAAAGACTTTGCCTGAGGACGACAACGCGTCCGGATTGCGCGGAAAGCTTCTCGCGATTTATATTGCGGGCATCAGCGTCAACCGCTCAATCCTGTTTGCGACCGGCATTATCATTGCGGGGTTCATTCCGCTTTTCACCATGAGCGGCGTTGAAGGGCACATCTTTGGCCCCATGGCCAAGACTTACGCCTACGCCCTTGCGGGAGGCCTGCTCGCAACCTTTACGGTGACACCGGCGCTCAGCGCACTTCTGCTGCCGGAGCATGTTCGGGAGACGGAAACATGGCTGGTGCGCACCCTTCACCGCTTCTACAGTCCGGCTTTGCGAGTCACTGTCGCGAACAGAAGGTTGACGGTCGCTGTGACGTTGGCGGTGTTCATTCTGGCGGGGATCGCGATACGATTTCTGGGGTTGGAATTTCTTCCCAAGCTGGAGGAGGGCAATCTGTGGATACGCGCCACCATGCCGGCAACGATTTCCCTTCAGGAGGGGAACGGCTATGCCAACCGGATGCGCAAGCTGATCCGCAGCTTTCCCGAGGTAGAGACAGTCGTGACGCAGCATGGCCGTCCCGACGACGGCACGGACGCCGCCGGTTTTTTTAATGTCGAGTTCTTCACTCCGCTAAAGCCGATCAGTCAGTGGCGCCATGGCGTGGATAAGGAAAAGCTGACCGAAGAAATCCAGGGACGGCTTAAGATAGAATTTCCGGGAGTCGAGTTCAATTTCTCGCAGTATCTGCAGGACAATGTGGCCGAGCAGGTATCGGGTGTTAAGGGCGAGAACTCGATCAAGGTGTTCGGCAATGATTTGCAGGAGCTGACGGACACAGCCGACAAGATCAAGGCCGTGCTCGAGAAGGTTCCGGGTGTGACAGACCTTGGCGTTTTCACGTCGCTTGGCCAGCCGACGATACAGATCGATATCGATCGTGAGCGTGCCGCACGCTATGGACTCTCGCCGGGTGATATCAATTCGATGATCCGGACGGCTGTCGGCGGAGAGTCAGCGGGCGACGTTTACGAGCACGGAAGTGATCGCCATTTTCCGATCGTCGTGCGGTTGGCTCCCGAGTATCGTCAGAGCGCGGAAGCTATCAGCAAGCTGACGATCGGCGTATCAGGGGCTAAAGGAATAACCCAGATCCCGTTGGGCGAGGTCGCGCACATCCGACTCGTCACCGGAGCTTCATATATTTACCGGGAACAACAGCAGCGTTACCTGCCGATTAAGTTCAGTGTTCGTGACCGCGATCTCGGTAGCACCATCAAGGAAGCCGAACAGCGAATTGCGCAGGACGTGCAATTGCCTGCCGGAAACCAGCTTCAATGGGTCGGCGAATTCCGCAATCTGCAGGAAGCGATCGCGCGTCTGGAGATTGTCGTGCCGCTCAGCCTTGCCGTTATCGGGCTGCTGCTATGGATCAATTTCACATCTATACGGGACACGTTGCTGGCGTTGAGCGTCATTCCGATGGCGGTGATCGGTGGTGTCTTTGCGTTGTTCGCGACGGGCATTCCTTTCAGCGTCTCGGCCGCCATCGGCTTTATCGCGCTGTTCGGCATCTCGGTGATGAACGGGATTCTGATCCTGTCGCAATACAATCAGCTCATCGAGTCGGGCCTGCAGCGGATCGATGCGATCATAAGAGCCGGAGAGGCTCAAATGCGCCCTGTCCTGATGACGTGCGTCATTGCGGGAATCGGCTTGCTGCCTGCCGCCATGTCGACCGGAATCGGATCGCAGGTGCAGAAGCCGCTGGCTGTCGTCGTGGTCGGCGGAATGATGGTGGCTCCACTTGTGATCCTCGTCGCGCTGCCAGCTCTCATCGCGCTGTTTTTCCAACGAAAAACGGTGGCGGCTGCTCCCGAATCGGCGTTCGATCCGGCAGAATAGAAAGTCGGTTCGTGTGAAACCGTGGTTGAAGGGGCATCTCGTGCGGTCAAGCCAACAGAATGGATCGGTGGTTCATTCACCGAAAACAGGATGGGGGTTGGCGTTTTCCCGTGTGCGATGTTGCATCGTGGCGTTTTTGACTGCCGTGTCGCCTGCGCTGTCAGGCTGTGCGGTTGGACCTGACTACAAACCTCAGGCGCCTCCGGAAACTTCCAGGTACTTGTCCGATCCCGCCGGAGATCGTGTGCCTGGACATCCGATCGTGCGCACCGCAGAGGTTCCTCCCCAATGGTGGGAGTTGTTTCGTTCGCCTGCGCTGAACCAACTGGTGGAGGATGGTATCACGCACAATGCGGACCTCGCCGCTGCGGAGGCTGCGGTCAGGATGGCGGAAGCCAACGCGCTCGCCCAGCGCGGTTTGCTGTTTCCCAATGTGACGGGAGGCTTCAATTCGTCGCGCCAGCAGGTGCCGGTCGATCTGCAGTCGCCCCTTGAGTCCAACGCCCACCTTTTGAGTCTGCACACTGGCCAAGTGACCGTGTCGTACCTTGCCGATGTGTGGGGGGGGACGCGGCGTTTGGTCGAGTCAACGGATTCGCAGGCCGAGATGCGTGCATTCCAGCGCGAAGGAGTCTACCTGACATTGGCCAGCAACATCGCACTTGCGGCGATCGAGGAAGGCCGGGTTCGGGGACAGATCGCGGCGACCCGTCGCGTCCTTGGTTTGCAGACCGAGGTTTTGAAGTTGCTGCGACGGCAACAGGAGCAGGGGCAGATTGCCCAGACTGATGTCGCAGCGCAAGAGACTTCGGTTGCGCAGACCCGGCTGTTGTTGCCGAATCTCGAGAAACAGCTCGCGCAACAGCGTCATTTGTTGTCATTCCTGACCGGTCGTTTGGCGAGTGACGCTCCAAAGGAAACATTCGATCTCGGGTCATTTCGAATGCCCCGCCGTCTGCCACTCAGTCTTCCGGCCGATCTCGTAAGACAGCGCCCTGATATTCAGGCTGCCGAAGCGAACCTTCATTCGACCAATGCAATGGTCGGAGTGGCGATCGCCAATCGCCTTCCGCAGATAACCTTGATGGCAAGTGGCGGTGCCGCGGCTGCCAAATTTTCGCAATTGGCCACTCCAGGAGCGGCCCTCGGGATGATCGCTGGCAATGCTGCGCAGACCATTTTTGACGCAGGGACGTTGGCAAACAAGCAGCGTGCGGCGGAAGAAGAAACGAATCAGTCACTCGCTCAATATCGCAGCGTTGTTCTCGCGGCTTTTCAGAACGTTGCGGATGTCTTGCGAGCCCTTCAGGCGGGCACGCGTGCGATCAGTGCGGCGACGGACGCGGAACGATCGGCGACAGAGAGCATCACGTTAGTGCGTAAACAGGTCGATCAAGGGCAAATCAGCGTGCCGCTCCTACTAGCCACGCAGCAGGCGTATCTGCAGACCTCCCTTGCGCGTCTCGATGCGCAGGCCGCGCAACTGGCAAATACGGTCGCGCTGTTTCAAGCGCTTGGCGGTGGGTGGTGGAACCGCGACGGTCATAAGCAGGCAGACCTGGGTCATGGACCTGTAAAACGGGATTCCGTTTGAAGTCATTGCAGGGGGCTATACGCTCGTAAACGCCTTACCATCCCGTGCGGACACGATTTTTCCCGTCGACGAGGTCGCGTGTCCTGCGCATACCAAGCGGGCAGTTTGCCGCGCCTTTCGATTCGAATCTGACTGGGTCCGAGGTGGTTCGAAAATTGAAGCCGGTGCCGGGGCGTTTCCTGTAAAATCTTACGCTTTCCGGTGGGGCGCCGCGCGATCGCTTGCCATCGCGCCGCCGCTCGGATTTTATGCCATATGTGATTGACGGGAACGCAGGCGGAAATTATTGCCGTGCAATAAAGGAGACAAGCGATGACCGCGTTTCGGCACCTGACCCTGGCGGTTGCTGCTATGGGCAGCCTGATGCTCTCGGCCACGCTCGGTTTTGCGCAGCAGGTTACGCAGCAGGTCGACGGCGATCAGCCCGGTCTCGTTGCCGATGATTCGTTCCAACTCGACCCGGAATTTCGCAAGCAGGTGGTGCTCTATCGCACGACCGAGCCGCCTGGCACCATCATTATCCAGACCGCAGAACGTCACCTTTATCTCATTCAGGGCAATGGCCGCGCGATTCGCTACGGCATCGGCGTTGGCCGCGCGGGTTTTCAGTGGCAGGGGATTCTCAATATTTCGCGAAAGGCGGAATGGCCGGATTGGACCCCGCCTCCGGAAATGATCGCGCGCCAGCCTTACCTGCCGCGCTTCATGGCGGGCGGCCCCGGCAATCCGCTCGGAGCACGCGCGATGTATCTCGGCACGACAGTATATCGCATCCATGGCACCAACCGGCCCGATACCATCGGAACTGCGATCTCCTCGGGCTGCTTCCGTCTGGTCAACGCCGACGTTGTCGATCTCTATGGTCGCATTCCGGTCGGCACGCGTGTGATCGTGCGGCAGAAACCCAGTCTCTAATCATCATTACGTTATTTGCGCCGATACTTTTCGATATTGCGAAAGGGGCTATCCATGCGAACATTTCGAGGCGGCCTCCTGATAGGCCTCGCCATCGCCACCGCTATCGCGGTGATGGCGATCACCTATGAGCGCTACGATACCAAGACCCTGAAACGAACGCTCCGGCGCGACGCCGTGCTGTGCGGCGTCAACACCGGCCTGCCCGGGTTTTCGAATTCGGACGAGAAGGGCGACTGGTCAGGCTTCGACGTGGATTTCTGCCGCGCCGTGGCAGCCGCTATCTTCGACGATCCGGCGAAGGTGAAGTTGGTTGCGCTTGAGGCCGACGAACGTTTCAAGGAATTGCAAAGCCGCAAGGTCGACATCCTCGCGCGCAACTCGACCTGGAGCATGTCGCGGGAAACCAACTACAACCTCTACTTCCCGGCGGTCGCATATTATGACGGCGAGGGTTTCATGGTCCGTACCTCGCGCAAGGCGGACTCGGCGCTCGATCTCGATAGTACCAAAATTTGTGTACAGGATGGCACAACGACGCAGCTCAACCTCGCGGACTTTTTCAAGAGCAACAACCTGAAGTACGAGGAGATCAAGTTTGGTAAGCTGGAGGACATGCTAAGGGCCTATGACGAGGCCAAGTGCGATGTTCTGACCGCCGATGTTTCTCATCTCTATGCGTTGCGGCTGCGGCTGACCAAGCCGAACGAGAGCTTCATCCTGCCCGATGTGATCTCGAAGGAGCCGTTGGCGCCTGTTGTTCGCCAGCGCGACGACGACTGGATGATGATCATCAAATGGACGCTCTATGCGATGATCAATGCCGAAGAACTCGGCATCACTTCGAAGAACATCGACGAGGCGATGAAGTCGAAGAAGCCAGATGTGATGCGGCTGGTCGGTACCGATGGTCAGTATGGTGAGGGTCTCGGATTGACGAAGGACTGGGCGGCACGCATCATCCGCCGCGTCGGCAACTACGGCGAAATCTACGACCGCAATATCGGCAGTGATTCAAAGCTGAAGATTCCACGCGGCTTGAACCAACTCTGGAACGCGGGCGGCATCATGTATGCTCCGCCGCTGCGGTAATCCCGCAGGCTGGGAGGCGGCTGCGACGCTCATCCCTGATTTCGTTCGAACGCAAGGATCAGATTATTGGCGGGCATTTCAGTGATGTCCGTCAGCGTCAGGCCGTTTTGCTGCGCCAGCGTCGCCACCTCGTCAACGTCGCGTACGCCCCACTCTGGATTGTTATTGCGAAGGCTGGCATCGAACGCCTCGTTGCTTGGCGCGGTGTGTCGCCCGTTTCGCTTGAACGGTCCATAGAGAAACAGCCGCCCATCAGGACGCAGACAGTGTGAGGCGCCCGCGATCAGGCCCTCGGCGACGCGCCACGGCGCGATATGGATCACATTGGCGCAGAACACCGCGAGCAACGCGCCGTGGCCATCGTTCATTTCCGCCAATTGGCATGGATTCGATAGGTCGATCCGCTGGGGCTGCCGGACGTTGGCTAGGTTCTCGTGAGCGGTCCACGCTGCGATGCTCCGGAGATGATGGTCGTTAAGATCGGTCGGCCACCAGGTAATGCCGGGCGACTGCCGCGCGAAGAAAACGACATGCTGTCCGGTGCCGCTGCCGGCCTCGAGCACGTTACCTGTCTTGCCGCGCAGGAATTTTTCGAGAACCGTCCAGATCGCGACATGGTTGCGGTGAAACGCAGCCGCGTCGAGCCGTTCATCGGAAGCTCCACGCCGGCTGTCGTTGCGAAATTCACCGTAGTCGGGCATGGGCGGATACCTTTCATTCCGAGGGAATCCTGCAGGATCGCTGGTCCGGGCATCATTCCAGCTTGCCAGACATCCAGTATAACGCCGACGGAATCGTGGATGTACTGAGCGATCCGATCTAACATGCGGGCCGTGAAGACGGAGATCAAGTCGGGGATTATGCCGAAGCTACTCGGCCCCGTTCCGCTGTAATTTGGCAGGGTTCTGCACGGCGGTTCGCGCAAGCTGGTTTTAAGGCTGGTCGATGACTGCGCGAGATGCCGGCAGGGCCGATGCCATCACTCGCGCGCGGCGGCATAGATGCCGCTCTCAAGCTTGGGGTTGGCTCAGAGTGGCGCGACGCCGTCATCGATGCCGGGTCGATTGGATAAATTGCTCGGGTGTTCAACCTTGAGCTTGCCAAAGGCAATGTGCGCGACGTACGCTACTGTTACCGGTGTTCTCCGTGCTGCCCGAGCCTGATCCCGCGAGAGGATTTGTTCGAGAACACGCAGGCGCCGACACAGCGACCGTGCCCAGAAGATCGCGACGGCTACAGGAGGTATCTATGCGCCGATTTATGCGTCCTATCATCGCCGCAGCAGGGCTGTTGATCGCATTCACCTCGCATGGTTTCGCCGCCGAGCCGCAGCCGCAGCATCGCCTTGTGATCCAGGTCGACCAGAACGATCGGCGCACCATGGACTTCGCGCTGAACAACGCCACAGACGTGATCGAGCACTATCGCGGACTGGACCAGACGGTGGCCGTCGAAATCATGGCGTGCGGCCCGGGTATCCACATGCTGCGCATAGATTCGTCGCCTGTGAAGGAGCGCATCAAGCAGATACGGGAAACGGCATCCCCCAGTAAGATCCAGTTCTCGGCCTGCAACAACACCAAGCAGAGTATGGAGAAGAAGGAAGGCCATCTGCTTGAGATGCTGCCCGGAACAACGATTGTGCCCTTGGGCGTGGTGCGGCTATTGGAGTTGCAGGAACAGGGCTGGAGCTATGTGCGGCCGTGATCAACGGTTGACCAACGCTCTGAAGCACCGCATTCGCGGCTGTTGTTGATCGCTTCGGCCTGCTGGGGTTGCTGCGTAACCGTTATGCTCGCCGCCGCGCTGTGATCGAGACCAGTTGACTCCGTGGCGATAGAGGCCAGCCGCCAGAGCGGCGGTCGAGTGATCAGCGATCTGGACTTGTGACCGGTTGCAATCGCCCGCCAGCAGCATAAATTTGCTGGAATACCTCACGGTAAGCAAATCTGCACAGGAGGAGGGTCGTACGATTATGATCTTTCGCCAGTTGTTCGACAGCGTTTCCGGCACCTACAGCTACCTGATGGCGAGCCGTGCTGGCGGCGAGGCGTTGATTCTCGATCCGGTGCTGGAAAAGGTCGGCCGTTACTGCCAGTTGCTGCGTGAGCTCGACCTCAAGCTTGTGAAGGCCATCGACACGCATCTTCATGCCGATCATGTCACCGGACTAGGTGAGCTGCGTGATCGCACCCAATGCGTCACCGTGATGGGCGAGCAGACCAAAGCCGACGTGGTTTCGATGCGGGTCAGCGACGGCGATAAGATCAAGATCGAGGGCATTGGCCTCGACGTGATGTACACGCCGGGCCACACCGACGATTCCTACAGTTACCTGATGGGCGATCGTGTCTTCACCGGCGACACGTTGCTGATCCGAGGCACCGGCCGCACCGATTTCCAGAACGGCAGTGCGCGTGCGCAGTACGATTCGATCTTTAACCGGCTCCTGAAGCTGCCCGACGAAACCATGGTGTTTCCCGCGCACGACTACAAGGGCGATACGGTCTCCACTATCGGAGAAGAGAGGCGCTACAATCCGCGGCTTCAGGTGCGCTCGATAGACGAATACATTGAACTGATGAACAATCTGAAATTGCCGAATCCGAAGCTGATGGATGTGGTGATTCCTGCCAACATGCATGTCGGTCTCAGGCAGGACGATCTGGCGAAGCGGGGACTGGCGCTGACGCCGCGCGAGGCGATCGCCCGACTCGGTCAGCCCGATATCCTGCTGGTCGATCTTCGCGAAGCCCATGAGCGCGCCAAACACGGTACGCTGACAGGTGCGCTGCATGCGCCCTATCCTGATATCGCCGACGGTCTGAAACCAGGCGGAATGCTGCGTGAGGTAGCCGCCGCGACCGGGCGCCGCATCGTGTTCTTCTGCGCCTTCGGCGAGCGTTCGGCCATGGCTGTTACCGCGGCGAAGGACGCTGGCTTGACCAACGCGGTGCATATCGAGGGCGGGATCGATGCCTGGAAGAAAGCCGGCGGACCAGTGGTCGCGGGCTGACAGGTCACAGTGGGCGTGTGCACCGGGGCCATGACGGCCGTTGACCGTCAAAATTCCTCAGAAAGGAAGGTCATCGCCCGTGTCGAACAGTCGACGACTGTCACAGCGTTCATTCGGCCTCTATTGCTTTCTGAAGGTCCGAGCAGGCGTCGTCCGCGGCGCGATTGAGAATGAAGAGGCTGTCTGCCGGTCCGAAAGCAATGTACTCGCCCGGTCCCTCCGTTACCCGCGCCTCTGTCCGCATGTTGATGTCGTCATCGATGTAGACCTTCAGTCCGTTGTCGATGGTTTCAATTATGAAGATGCCGCCTTCCGCATCGAGATTCTCTCCAGTTATGTGGCAAGCGATGCCGTCCGCATGCAGATAGCCTGAGACGATGGCGTGCTCGTCGGCGCGGTTCGCTTGCTGGTCAAACGCGCATTGCCCGATAGCCCGCCACGGACGGGCGTCGTTACGCCGCATGATTTCCAGCCGGGCGAATGTTTGGAGCGGAGTGTCAACACTGTCGGGATAAGTTTCGCGCCGCAGCGCGAACCGCATGGAAGTCGTCTTCTGAGTCGGGTTTTTTGCCAGATGAGCAGCATCGTAACTGCGGGTGAAGCAGGCCTGAGAGCCGGCTGCGTCGTCAATAAGATCGGGCGCGGCGTGGACGTCAGAGGCCGCAACCAAAATGGCGATTAAAACGAAAAGTGCTTGTTTCTCCATGCTCGTCTGCATTTTCATCCCTGCTTACAAACTCCATTCAGGGGACGGAATATAACGAAGAGAAGTTAGCGGGACAGCCGTTATTTATAGCGCTTCGAGCGAATCGGTTCGCGTGAAGCAAACGCGTCAGATCAAAATCGTGGAGCCCCGCTTTTGATTCCGTCAGAGCGAAAGCCCTAATAGAAAGTGGCTCCAGCTAGAATGTCTTTTGCGTCAGCCGGCGACACTGCCGCGATTGTCAAATGTCGACAAAGTGTTGAGTTCGGTGCGCAGACGATCCGGGTCTGAGAGCTCTTTTTCGATTTCCGCATGAAGATGTCGCCAGATCGGCACCGCCACGGCCAGAACGGCCCGGCCATGAGGCGTCAGCTGCAACAGTCGGGCACGCCCGTCCTTTGGGTCGGCCATTGTTTTGACAAGACGCCGACGCTCCAGCGGCTTGAGATTGGCAGTCAAGGTTGTCCTGTCCATCGCCAGCAGCGCCGCTACGCTGCTGAGGTTCGGTGGCTGCGGCCGGTTGAGCGACATGAGCAGGGAGAACTGTCCGCTGGTGAGGCCAACCGGCTTCAACACGATATCGAAGCGGCGTGCGATCGCTCGCGCTGCCCTCTGGGCATGGAGGCACAAGCAGGTGTCGCGCACCAGAATCGTGGTTTCAAAAGCAGGATCCGGAAGCGTACGCATCAGGGAGCTTGACTCCGCGGCAACATTACGTTGATATCAACTTATGTAGGAGGTCGTCAATCGGCGTCGGCGGCGTGTCCTGGCAGCTCAATCTTTCATAATGCGAGTCAACACCCCTGTGAGAAAGGAGCCAACATGAAGATCGTGACCAGCCTTAGCTTCCGGGGCCAGTGCCGCGAGGCATTCGAGTTCTACGCCAAAGTCCTCGGCGGGACGATCAAGGCGGCCATGCCCTACGGCGATGCGCCTCCGGGCATGCCGATCACAGACGAGAAGTACAAAACCTGGCTGATGCATTGCTGGCTCGATGTCGGCGATCAGGCGCTGATGGGCGCCGACATGGACGTCGGATGGGCGTCTAACATCGACAAACCCAAGAACGGCTTCGACGTGACCCTGCACACAAATGACATGGCCGAGGCCCGGCGCTGGTTCGATCAACTCTCTCAAGGCGGCAAAGCAGGCATGCCGTTCGCCGAAACCTTCTGGTCGCCCGGCTTCGGGACGCTGACCGACAAGTTCGGTATCCCCTGGATGATCAACGTCATTCCATCGGCTGACTGGAAACCGCCGCAAGGCTGATCGCATGCCTATAGCGTTTCGAGCGAAGCATGCTCTCGGGCTTGACCCGAGGACAGGTAACGGTTCGCGTAAAGAAACGCGTCAAACAATTATGGAACCCCGCGTCCGATTCCATCAGGAGCGGGGTTCTAAGCACCAGGAATAAAAAGCAGGCGGCTGTCGGCACCGACCGTGCTGATGCGTCCTTGGGACATCGGGCGGGGAGGCCGCCCGATGGAGCAGGGGCGTCGGGCAAGGACCATGAATCATTACTATCGCTGGGCGATCGTTGCGGCAGGCGGCCTCTTGGGCTGCGTCGCGATCGGCGCCATGTTTTCGTTGCCTGTCTTCCTGCGGCCGATGTCGCAGGACACCGGCTGGTCCGTCACCGGCATATCCACGGCGATGACGATCGGTTTCCTCGCCATGGCGGCGGCCAGCATGGTGTGGGGCAACCTCTCCGACCGGTTCGGCCCACGCCCGGTGGTGCTCACGGGGTCGGTCGCGCTGGCGGCGAGCTTGGCGCTCGCCAGCCGGGCGGAATCGCTAATCGCGTTTCAATTTCAATTTGGTCTTTTGATCGGTGCGTCAACCGCCGCCATCCTTGCGCCGATGATGGCTTGCGTGACCGGTTGGTTCGATACGCAGCGCGGTCTTGCCGTCTCGCTGGTCTCCGCAGGCATGGGCATGGCGCCGATGACCATGGCGCCGCTTGCAGCCTGGCTGGTCACGATCCATGACTGGCGGACATCGATGCTGATCATCGCTGCTCTTACCGCGGTTCTGATGATTCCCGCCGCACTGCTCGTGCGTCGGCCGCCGGCGTTGGAGGGCGGACCGACCGGGATGACGATGAGTGAGTCGCAATCGAACATGACCGTTCGGCAAGCGGTGAGTTCACCGCAGTTCATCATTTTGATGCTGGCGAACTTCTTTTGCTGCGCCACTCACTCAGGCCCGATCTTTCATACGGTGAGCTATGCGGTGACGTGCGGCATACCGATGATTGCTGCGGTGTCGATCTACAGCATCGAGGGGTTGGCCGGCATGTTCGGTCGCATCGGGTTCGGCCTTGCGGGAGACCGGTTCGGTGCGCAACGCGTTCTGGTGATCGGACTGATGGCGCAGGCCTTCGGCGTACTCGCCTATGCTTTCGTCAACCAGCTCGGCGGTTTCTACGCCGTGGCAGTGGTCGTCGGCTTCCTTTACGCCGGAACGATGCCGCTCTATGCCGTGATCATCCGGGAGAATTTCCCGTTGAAGATGATGGGCACGATCATCGGCGGCACCGCGATGGCCGGCAGCCTTGGCATGTCGACCGGCCCGCTGCTGGGCGGGCTGATCTACGACCATTTCGGCAGCTACGCGCTGATGTATGTCGGTTCGTGGGGCATGGGCCTGATGGCTATGCTGATCCTGATGAGCTTTCGGCCGTTCTTCCCTAGGAGGGAGGCTATGGCGGCGGCTTAAACCAGGCGCGGTGCTTCCGGTTTATCCGGTCGGCATTTTGCGGTCCGGTTAATCCCACGCAAGTGCGCCGCCATTCTGGTATTCGATGACGCGGGTCTCAAAAAAGTTTTTCTCCTTCTTGAGATCCATCGCCTCGCTCATCCATGGAAAGGGATTGTCGGCCTCGGGAAACACCGGCGCGAGCCCGAGCTGAGCGCATCGCCGGTTGGCGATGACGTGCATGTAGGTCTCGCACAGCGCGGCATTCAGGCCAAGGAACCCGCGTGGCATGGTGTCCCGCCCATACGCGGCCTCGAGCTCGGCGGCATTCTTCAACATGGCGCGCACCTCTTCCTGGAAATGCTTGCTCCAGAGATGCGGGTTCTCGATTTTGATCTGGTTGATGATGTCGATGCCGAAGTTCAGGTGGATCGACTCGTCGCGCAGGATGTATTGATACTGCTCGGCGATGCCCACCATCTTGTTGCGTCGGCCGAGCGAGAGGATCTGCACGAAGCCCGTATAGAACCACATCCCTTCGAACACGACGTAGAACGCGACGAGGTCGCGCAGGAACGCCTGATCCGCTTCCGGCGTGCCGGTCTTGAAGCCAGGGTCGTCGAGATGCTGCGTGTGTTTGAGCGCCCAGGCCGCCTTGTCGGTGATAGAGGGCACCTCGCGATACATGTTGAACAATTCGCCCTCGTCGAGACCAAGGCTTTCGACGATGTACTGGAAAGTGTGAGTGTGGACGGCTTCCTCGAAGGCCTGGCGAAGCAGATATTGCCGGCATTCGGGATTGGTGAGGTGACGGTAGATCGCCAGAACGATGTTATTGGCGACCAGCGACTCAGACGCCGCGAAGAAGCCGAGATTGCGCTTGATCATGCGCCGCTCGTCATCGGTGAGGCCGTCCTTCGATTTCCACAATGCGATGTCGGCCTGCATCGACACTTCGGTCGGCATCCAGTGATTATTGCAGCCGGAGAGATACTTCTCCCAGGCCCATCGGTACTTGAGCGGCAGGAGCTGGTTGACGTCGGCGCGGGCGTTGATCATCCGCTTGTCATCGACGCGCACCCGTGCAGCGCCGCGATCGATTTCGCCGAGGCCGGTGGCATCGACAGAGGTGTCGGTCATTGTCACGCAAGGCGATGGATCAGACGTCACGTCGTTATGCGCGAGCGTCTGCGGCGGAGCGGATCGTGCCAGTGCGGGAGAAGAGGTGTCGGACCAATCGAGCATGGGGTGTTCCTGATTGTTTCTTCTTTGTGCAAGCGACGCGCGAGCACGAAATGAGGCTACTGACACGCCTCGCAGGTGGGATCCTCGATGCGGCAGGCTTTCCAGCCTTCAGTGTTGTCGGAGCGATTGTGTCCATTCGCATGGCCGTCCTGCGCTGCGGCGGAAACGGCCGCGGACACGGCGTTGAGCTTGCCGTCGGTGCCTTTGAGCGTGGATTTCTCGACATGCGTCGCCGACCGCGAGCGCAGGTAATAGGTCGTCTTCAGGCCGCGTTTCCAGGCATGGCGATAGAGCGCGTCGAGTTTTTTGCCGCTCGGATTGGCAATGTAGAGATTGAGCGACTGCGCCTGGTCGATCCACTTCTGCCGGCGCGACGCGGCGTCGATCAGCCAGCCTGAGTCAATCTCGAAGGCGGTGGCATAGAGTGCCTTGAGATCATCGGGAACGCGGTCGATCTGACCGACGCTGCCGTCGAAATACTTGAGATCCGAGATCATCACCTCGTCCCATAGGCCGCGTGCCTTAAGATCACGCACGAGATGTGCGTTCACCACCGTGAAGTCGCCGGACATGTTGGATTTGACGTAGAGATTCTGATAGGCGGGCTCGATCGACTGCGACACGCCGCAGATGTTGGAGATCGTCGCGGTCGGCGCGATCGCCATGCAGTTCGAATTGCGCATCCCGATGGTCATGACGCTCTCGCGCAGCGAGGCCCAGTCGAGACGGCTGGAACGGTCGATCTCGACCGCCGCGCCGCGCGCTTCATCGACCAGCGTGAGGGAATCGAGCGGCAGGATACCCTTCGACCACAGCGATCCTTGATAGGAGGGATAGCGGCCGCGCTCCGCCGCGAGATCGACCGACCCGGAGATCGCGTAATAGGCGATCGCTTCCATGCTCTCGTCTGCGAAGGCCACGGCGTCGTCCGACGCATAAGGCAGGCGCAGGATGTTGAGCGTATCCTGAAAGCCCATGACGCCGAGCCCGACCGGCCTGTGCCGCAGGTTCGAGGTCCGCGCCTCCGGAATGGTGTAGAAATTCACGTCCAGCACGTTGTCGAGCATGCGCATCGCAATCGTGACCGTGCGCGCGAGGTGCTCGTGGTCGAGCTTACCGTCCTTGAGGTGGTTCATCAGGTTGACGGAGCCGAGATTGCAGACCGCGATCTCCGTTTTTGAGGTGTTGAGCGTGATCTCGGTGCAGAGGTTTGAGGAATGCACGACGCCGCAATGCTGCTGAGGTGAGCGCAGGTTGCAGGGGTCCTTGAATGTGATCCAGGGATGCCCGGTCTCGAACAGCATGGTCAGCATGCGCCGCCACAGGTCGACAGCTCGGACCTGCTTCGTCACCCGCAGCTCGCCGCCCGCAGCCTTCTTTTCATAGTGAGCGTAGCGTTCAGCGAAGGCCTTGCCGGCGAGATCGTGCAGGTCCGGCGTCTCGTCGGGTGAGAACAGCGTCCAGACGCCATCTTCTTCGACGCGCTGCATGAAGAGGTCCGGCACCCAGTTCGCCGTATTCATGTCATGGGTGCGGCGACGGTCGTCGCCGGTGTTCTTTCGCAGGTCGAGAAATTCCTCGATGTCGATGTGCCAGGTTTCGAGATAGGCGCACACCGCGCCCTTGCGCTTGCCGCCCTGGTTGACGGCGATCGCGGTATCGTTCGCGACTTTCAGGAACGGCACCACGCCCTGGCTTTCGCCGTTGGTGCCCTTGATATGTGCGCCGAGCCCACGCACGCGCGTCCAGTCGTTGCCGAGCCCGCCCGCATACTTGGAAAGCAACGCATTGTCCTTGATCGCCTTGAAGATGCCGTCGAGGTCGTCGGCGACAGTCGTGAGAAAGCAGGACGAGAGCTGCGGGCGCAGCGTGCCGGCGTTGAACAGCGTCGGCGTCGAGGCCATGAAGTCGAACGATGAGAGCAGGTCGTAGAACGCGATCGCCTTCTCCTCACGATCGATCTCGCGCAGCGCGAGGCCGCAGGCGACGCGCATGAAGAACGCCTGCGGCAGCTCGAAACGCACACCGCGGACGTGCAGGAAGTAGCGATCGTAGAGCGTCTGGAGTCCGAGATAGTCGAATCGCAGATCGCGTTCCGGCTTCATCGCAGCCGCAAGCCGGTCGAGGTCGAAACGGCCGATCTCCGGATCGAGCAGTTCGTTGTCGATGCCCGTTCTCACATAAGCGCGGAAGTAATCCGCGTAGCGCTCTGCCATCTCGGCTTGCGTAGCCTGCTCGGACCGTCCCGAGACAAAGCTCAAAGCCTCGCGGCGCAGTTTGTCGAGCAGCAGCCGGGCGCTGGCCTTGGCGTAATCGGGATCGGTTTCGACCAGCGTGCGGGCGGCAAGGATCGTCGCCAGCGCCAGTTCGTCCACGCTGATGCCGTCATAAAGGTTGCGATGGGTTTCAGTCAGAATCGCGGAGGAGGAGACATCCTCGAGTCCTGCGCAGGCCTCCTCCACCACGGCGGCGAGGCGTTTGGTATCGATAGGTACCATCGATCCGTCGGCCAACTTCATCCGCAGCACTGGCGTCACCACTGCCTGGATGCCCTTCTTTGCCTTCGACCCTTGCGCCTTCGCCCGTTCGCGCGCGCGCTCCTCGCGATAGAGCACATAGGCGCGCGCGACCTTGTGATGCTCGCTCCGCATCAGCGCGAGTTCGACCTGATCCTGGATGTCCTCGATGTGGAAGGTGCGGCCGGCGTCGGACCGCCGCGACAGGCTGGCGACGATCTGGCCGGTCAACTCAGTGACGATGTCATGGACCCTGCGCGAGGCGGCGGCGCTGGTTCCCTCGACCGCAAGAAACGCCTTGGTCAGCGCGACGGCGATCTTCGATGAATCGAACGGCGAGACCGAACCGTTGCGCCGAATGACCTGGTACGCGGGTTCGCTGGGCGGCATCGCAGCCGCAGCAGGCAAAGACGGACGCACAGCACGCGCAGCTTCGGTTGCGAGAGACATCGGCTCAAGACCCCAGTTTTGTTGCGAGCCGGGGTCAGGCGGGAGACGCGCGCAGGAAATCCCACGGCGGACGCCGCGATTCCCGTCAAGCGGCCCGCTGGGACACCCCGCCCAGGGAACGTTTCGGCTGTCACGGCAGGTTTCCTGGCTTGCGGGGTCTCAGCGTCCGTCCGGTCTTCCCAGGGCCTTGCGATCCCAGTGACACTCAATGGACTTCGGCTCGCCGCTTAACAGTTGCGGGGGCAGCGCCGGCACTACCGGCTTCCCTCTTTAGCTCTCGGTGTTGCGACTCGAGAGACCGTGACCACCATATCTAGTAGCCGCACCAAATTCCGAGTCAACAGATCGTTTCGACTCCGGCTTCACAATTCTCGTAATTCACAGTTCGGCGAAAAACGCTGTGCAACCATCGCTCTGTCCAACTCTTGACGCTTCGATCATACAGACCATTATCTGCGCAGATTTGCCGCGGCGTTTGTTTCGCCGCTCAACCGCCGAGTCCGCCGTGACCGAATTCGTCCGACCGAACCTGACGCCCCCGAACGGGCAAAAAAAGGTGTTGCTGCATTCCTGTTGCGCGCCCTGCTCAGGCGAAGTGATGGAAGCGATGCTCGCATCGGGGATCGATTACACGATCTTTTTTTACAATCCGAACATCCATCCCCTGAAGGAATACCTGCTGCGCAAGGACGAAAACGTCCGCTTCGCGGAGAAGCACGGCGTGCCGTTCGTTGATGCTGATTACGACAAGGATAACTGGTTTGCCCGTGCCAAAGGGATGGAGTGGGAACCTGAACGCGGGGCGCGCTGCACCATGTGCTTCGACATGCGCTTCGAGCGCACCGCGCTCCATGCACATGAGCATGGTTTCCCGGTGATGACGTCGTCGCTCGGCATCTCCCGCTGGAAGAACATGGCGCAGATCAACGACTGCGGCCATCGCGCGGCCGGACGTTATGACGGTCTCTCGTATTGGGATTTCAACTGGCGCAAGGGCGGCGGCTCGCAGCGAATGATCGATATCAGCAAGCGCGAGCAATTCTATCAACAGGAGTATTGCGGCTGCGTCTATTCGCTGCGCGATACCAATCAGCACCGCCGGGATCAGGGTCGTCCGCCGATCGTGATCGGGACGCAATTCTACCGGCACGGCGAGGATTCGGACCCGACATAAGATGCGCGGTGCCGGTTGACGGCCCGTGGACGGTGGCCCATAGGGTTGGCGTCGAGGTTCTCCGGGACAATTCAAGCCCGGAGCTAAGAGGGAAGCCGGTGCGCTCTGGTCCATGGGTCTTCGTCCATGGATCTGGGTAATGCCGGCGCTGCCCCCGCAACTGTAAGCGGTGAGCCGTGGTCCATCAGTGTCACTGGGAGTAATCCCGGGAAGGCCGGACCAAAGCTGAGACCCGCGAGCCAGGAGACCTGCCCCGACAACATAGTCGTCCTCGGGCGGGGTGTCCCGGTGGTGCGCTTGCGGTTTTCATGGCGAGCCCGCCATGAATCCCATGCCGCGTCGCTAAGGCCCAGCCCCCAACATATGGGGTAAGCCGTGTCAGTTTCCTCTCTTCCTGTTGCTACGCTCGGCACGCCGCGCATCGGTCCGCGCCGTGAACTGAAGATCGCGCTTGAAAGCTACTGGTCGGGCAAGTCCGACGAATCCGCGTTACTTGAAGCGGCAGCCGGATTGCGGGCCGCGAACTGGGCGCGACAGAAGTCGCTCGGCGTCACTGTCATCCCGTCGAACGATTTCACGCTCTACGATCATGTGCTCGACACCAGCGTGATGGTTGGCGCGATCCCGGACATCTACGGATGGAAAAGCGGGCCGGTGCCGCTTGCAACCTACTTCGCGATGGCGCGGGGCGCGCAAGGCGAAGATCACGATTCGAGCTGCACGCATGGTCATCATGGCGACGGTCACGCGCATGGTGCGCCGGCGCAGGAGATGACCAAGTGGTTCGACACCAATTACCACTACATGGTCCCTGAATTCACCAGCGGCCAACGGTTTGAACTCTCGTCGCTCAAGGCCGTCGACGAATATCGCGAGGCCAAGGCACTCGGCTATCAGACAAGGCCGGTGCTGCTCGGTCCCGTCACCTATTTGAAGCTCGGCAAGAGCAAGGACGCGAATTTCGATCCGCTGTCGCTGCTCTCCGGCCTGCTGCCGGTCTATATCGATCTGCTCAAGCGCCTTGCTGCGGAGGGCGCCGCATGGGTGCAACTCGACGAACCCTGTCTTATTCTCGATCTCGACGATGCGACCCGCAAGGCATTGCGCGCGACATACGAACAGCTCGCGAGCGCGCTGCCGAAGCTGAAGATCATGCTGACGACCTATTTTGGCGGTCTCGGCGATAACCTCGATACCGCATTGTCGCTGCCGGTCGCTGGCCTTCACATTGACCTCGTTCGCGCTCCGGAACAACTCGACACCGTGGTGGCAAAGGCGAGGCAGGATCTGGTCTTGTCCCTAGGCGTGATCGACGGCCGCAATATCTGGCGTGCTAATCTCCCCGTATTGCTCGATCGTCTGGAATCCGTGGTCGCTAAACGTGGCATCGATTGCGTACAGATCGCGCCGTCCTGCTCGCTCCTGCATGTGCCGATCGACGTGGCGCTGGAAGCCGATCTCGATGCCGAGTTGAAGAGCTGGCTCGCGTTTTCGGTGCAAAAGATGGATGAACTGGCGACGCTGGGTGAAGCCCTGGCCAGCGGCCGCGCGTCGGTTGCCGATGCGGTGGATGCATCCGCGAAGGCCGCGATGGCCCGCAAAATGTCGCCGAAGGTTCACGACGCGAAAGTTGCGGCGCGGATCGCAGCCGTCACCTCGGACATGGCACGGCGCAAGCGCGTGTTTGCAGATCGCGCGAAATTGCAGCGCGAACGCTTCGGCCTGCCGTCGTTCCCGACCACCACGATCGGTTCGTTCCCGCAGACCGCCGAGGTTCGAAAGGCGCGTTCGGCGCACGCCAAGGGGGCATTGAGCGACGCCGACTACGAGACGTTCCTGCGGGAGGAGACGGCACGAACCATCCGCTGGCAGGAAGACATCGGTCTCGACGTGCTCGTGCACGGCGAGTTCGAACGCAACGACATGGTGCAGTATTTCGGCGAGCAGCTGTCCGGATTCGCTTTCACCAGGTATGGCTGGGTGCAGAGCTACGGCTCGCGCTGCGTTCGTCCGCCGATCCTGTTCGGCGACGTGTCCCGGCCCAAACCGATGACCGTCGGCTGGTGGAAATACGCGCAATCCCTGACGCCGAAGCCGATGAAGGGCATGCTCACCGGTCCCGTCACTATTCTCAACTGGTCGTTCGTACGCGATGACGTGCCGCGTCGTCTCGCCTGCCGGCAGATTGCACTTGCTATCCGCGACGAGGTCGCGGACCTGGAGGCAGCCGGAGCGTCGATGATCCAGATCGACGAGGCCGCGCTGCGCGAAGGGCTGCCGCTGCGCCGGTCCGAATGGAAGATATATCTCGACTGGGCTGTCGAATGTTTCCGTCTGTGTGCGAGCGGCGTCGCCGACGCAACGCAGGTTCACACGCACATGTGCTACTCGGAGTTCAACGACATCATCGACGCGATCGCGGCGATGGATGCTGATGTCATCTCGATCGAGACGTCGCGCTCCAAGATGGAGCTGCTCGACGCCTTCAAGACCTACAAATACCCGAACGAGATCGGTCCCGGCGTCTACGACATTCACTCACCGCGGGTGCCTGCGGTTGATGAGATGACCGGCCTGCTCAAACTTGCACGCCAGCGCCTTTCCGACAGGCAGATCTGGATCAATCCGGATTGCGGGTTGAAGACCCGCAAGTGGGAAGAGGTCAGGCCGGCGCTTGTCAACATGGTGGAGGCGGCGAGGCTGATGCGTTAACGCGCGGGCCGCGGACGATCGGCTGCGCCGAACGGGCATATATAGGGAGAGAGATGTGCCCGGCCGTCTCTCTCCCGGCGGTTACGACGTGTGCGCTCCGTGTGCAGTGAGCGATCGAAAATGCGGGAAACCTCGTATGAAGACGAAGAATTGAGCGTACTCGGCGAGACCTGACGATCTGAATGCACAAGACAATGCAGGCACAACGGTCGCGAATGCTATCACGAGTAATGGCGGATTGATCCAAAACAACGCCGATACGCTAACCCTGTCGGGGAGTAACACCTATACCGGCACGACGACAGTGAACGCCGGCACACTCTCGGTGAACGGTTCGATCGTATCGTCGTCGCTGACGATGGTGAATGCAGGCGGCACGCTGGGCGGCAACGGCATCGTCGGCAACACCACAATCAATGGCGGCACGCTGTCGCCGGGCAATTCGATCGGCACGCTGACGGTAGCTGGTAATCTCGTGCTGACTGCGGCGTCGACCTACATGGTCGAAGTGTCGCCAACCGCGTCAGACTTCACTCATGTGACCGGTTCGGCGACGCTGGGTGGAGCGACCGTGGCGGCGCAGTTCGCTCCCGGCGCATACGTCGCGAAACGCTACACCATTCTCACCGCCGATGGCGGCGTCAGCGGCACGTTTTCAGGCCCGGTGAACACCAACCTGCCGACCAACTTCAAGAGCTCGCTGGCTCATGACGGCAACAATGCCTATCTCGATCTGACTTTGGATTTTGTCCTGCTCAGCGGTCTCAATCGCAATCAACAAGCGGTTGCGACCACGCTGACCAACTTCTTCAACAGCACCGGCGAGACTCCGTTGGCGTTCGGCGCGCTGTCGCCGCAGGGGTTGACGCAGGTTTCCGGCGAACTGGGTACCGGCACTCAGCAGGCGACATTCAACGCGATGAACCTGTTCATGGGCGTGATGACCGACCCGTTCATGGCCGGACGTGGCGGCGATGGCGCATCATTCATTCCGACGGCCTATGCGGACGATACCACCGCACTCGGCTATGCCGCCAACGGGAAGGCGCGCAGCGCCTCGGAGCGCGATGCCTATGCCGCGATTTACCGCAAGGCGCCTCCGTTGGCGCCGACCTTCGGTCAACGCTGGAGCGTTTGGGCGGCGGGCTTCGGAGGTTCGCAGACCACCGACGGCAACAGCGTTGTCGGCTCTAACACCGCGACCAGCAGTGTTTATGGTGGCGCCGTCGGCGCCGATTACCGGGTATCGCCGGATACGTTGTTCGGCTTTGCAACGGCCGGCGGTGGAACCCAATTCCGCGTCGACAACGGGTTCGGCACGGGGCGCTCCGATCTGTTCCAGGTCGGTGTCGATGCGCGTCACCGTATTGGAAATGCCTATTTCAGCGGCGCGCTGGCCTATGGTTGGCAGAACGTCACCACGGATCGCATCGTGATGGCGAATGGCATCGAGCGGCTGCGTGCGAATTTTAACGCCAATGCTTTCTCAGGGCGCCTCGAAGGCGGCTACGCATTGCCACCCCATTGGCGGGCATCACGCCCTATGCCGCGGGGCAATTCACCAGCTACGATCTGCCGGCCTATGCCGAGCAGGGCGGCGGCGGCAATCTGTTCGCGCTCAACTACGCGTCAAAAAATGTTACCGCATCACGCTCCGAACTAGGCTTGCGCACCGACCGGTCGTTCGCGCTCACCGATGCTATCTTCACATTGCGTGGCCGCGCGGCCTGGGCTCATAATTTCGGCACCAATCGCTCGATCTCAGCGACGTTCCAGTCGCTGCCCGGCGCGTCGTTTGTCGTCAACGGCGCGGCGCAACCCGCCAACGTTGCACTGGTCACGGCTGCCGTTGAAATGAGCTGGGCCAACGGCTTCGCGGTCGCGGGCACCTTTGAAGGCGAGCTCGCCAACACGGTCGAGAGTTATGCCGGCAAAGCGGTGCTAAGGTACTCTTGGTAAGCGGCATCGTTTCAGAAGCCGTATCTGAAGAGGGGGGGCGCTTTCTAAACACCCTCGAACTCGGCTTTCGATCGCGCCAAGGCCAGGGTGGCCAGAAGCAATCGGCTCATGGGAACGATGATCGATCAGGCCGTCCGGTTGCGGAATACGACAACCACAAGCAGCGCCATAGCCAACACCATGGTAAGCGAACCAACGATGGGTGCCGCTTGATAGGCTGTGCCCCCCACAATCACGAGGGCTATTCCGGCTGGAAGCAGAATGCCGCCGAAAATGTGAAGCCAGCCCTGAATCCGGGCCAGCGTTGTTCTGTCTGCGGCCGGATCATCCTGTAGTAAAGGCCGAACAGAAACAGCAGGACGCCGCCGACTAGGTTGAGGTGGGTATGAGCCGGCGCAAGGACGAAGTTCTGCTGGATCCCCATTGCGATGCCAGCAATCATGCCTACAAGCAAATCACGACACTGGCGTGATCGTTCGCTCATTCACAAACTAACTTATCTCTTCATCAGGCGTCGTCCAAATCGATCTATATCAATCGGCCCACGAAGCGCCGGCAAGCCTTCGGCCGATTCTTGATAGATAGACTTTCGCTGCGAGCCACCGCCCGTCGAAACGGTCCCAAAAACTGAATCGTGTCTGGCGGTGCGAGTCCACAGACGCGCCACGATCCGTCGCCTTGTGCTCGCCTGCCAATTGCATGAAAAACTTAGGTTCTGATACAAATATTGCAGCTCGTGAATTTTTGGTAGCGTCATTCGTTGGCATTTTCCCGTGGAGATTGAGAAATGGACTTTGAAATGGTTTTCGCAGCCGCATTGCTCACTGACGACATACTCGCTGCAATTCATGACCTGCATGCCTACGCAAACGGCGGCGGAACGTCCATTAGCCGTAACAGACTTCGCGAAATCGTCGATAAATACGTGACCTATGACGAGAAGGATTTTGCAGAACTTCGCAGGGATGTGGATTGGAGCGCTGTTGTATCGTATTGGCGCGAAGCGGTCGCGCACATGGAAGAGGCGATCAAGGGAGAAGTTCCCGTGTACAAATAAGTCTCGGGACAAATTCGAAAGTGCGCCATTTCGCGCGAAGCGGTCGATTGCGCCGGCGCAAATGCTACGAGATGAGATGCCGAGCAATGGCGTGAGCTAAGGGGCATATCGATGCAGTGGAAGCAGTACCGACGACGCTGACAGCGGTGAGTTCGCGAGTGCGGTCTTGCTAAAAGTATGGTGAACCGCCAAGGGATCATCGGCACTTTAAACGGCGCGCGACGTCCTGCTCTCCGCTCGCGCCGTTCACGTGCTATCAGGGTAGACGCCGTGAATCACCCTACCTATATCGCAGCGCCTCACAACGTAATCTGCTTGCCAGCGTCCCAACTTCGTTGAAGGGCGACTACCGTGAACACGGTGAGGCCGATATGGCAGTTAACCTATTCACTCTTTGGTGCCCTGGTTCGTCCGTGCTGGCAACTCGCGAACATGTTCGCGGCCCGCTTCATCCGATCTCAGATGACTGACTCGGGCTATGGATGCGTTCGGCAAGTTCGTGCAGGCATTCCACCGCGTGGCTACGTTCCACACCTTGCAAAGTGGTCAACCAATCTTCAACGGCGCACATCACACCGAATGAAACTTCGTGGTCCGAGAACTTCTCGAAGCTCTGCAACTTGCTCAGAAATAGCTTCGTTTGATCTTCAACGATCTCTGAGTTCCAAACGATATCTGAGTTCCGCATAGCATTCTTCCTTTTGGGTCGACTCGATTGTTACTTCAAAAGGCAAACGTGGCAGAACAATAGCGATGAAGTCGATGAATGACTCACGAAATATTACCCGAGTATCCTTTTTATGTAGCAGAGTTGTGCAACGATTTGGTTAAGTGCTCGTTCCATCTGGATCTGGAATCTCTTTAGCGTTTCAAACACAATGCTCCTAGTCGCGAACTATGCGCTTCCTCCTGTTCAGCGCAAGCCGACGAAGAAATAGAAAACCTGTGCCGGGAACGTTGTGGCGGTGAGCGCTCGTTTCGCCGCCTTCGTCGTTCAGATGGCGTTTGGCGTCTGTTGGATCGTTGCTCTGAGAGAGAGCCTGCCTGATCGGGACTGCCGGCCCGGTACCAACACTGGGGGGATGGACCGGCAGCCCCTAGCCGGACGCCTCCCGGCTCTCCGATCATATTCGAAAGATCACCAGGGAATCCATGCGACGATCCGTCATCTTGGCGGCGATGGTTCGTGATGACGGCCGCGCAACTGCGCGGCGCTGCATGCTTCAAGGCGATGTCTGCGGCGACCTGTCAGTGTCACGATGGCCCCGCGATGCATCGATAGAGATGTTGCGATGATGTCGGTGCTTTTGATGTCGGTGCAATCCATGTTCGCAATGCGGCAGGTCTGATCGACCGCAGCACCTGAGCTTTCGTTTTACCGATTTCCTTCCGCGGCATGGCGATGTACTTGTCGATCGCATCGCCCAGCGTGGAGTTCAAGCCCACAGCGCTTCGTCATCCGCGCCTGTAAGATATTGGTTAGAATGAAAAAATCTGCAAAGAAATATGAATCCATATTTAGCGTCGCCCCGATGATGGAGTGGACCGATCGGCATTGCCGCGTGTTCCATCGCCTGCTCGCGCGCAAGGCGCGGCTCTATACCGAAATGCTCACGACCGGCGCGGTGATTCATGGCGCGCGCGATCGGTTGCTTGGGTTCAGCGACGTCGAACACCCGGTCGCGCTCCAGCTTGGTGGATCGAATCCAGTTGATCTCGCTACTTCAGCAAAGATCGGCGAGGATTTCGGTTACGACGAAATCAATCTGAATGTCGGCTGCCCGTCAGACCGGGTGAAGGACGGCCGGTTCGGAGCTTGTTTGATGGCTGAGCCGGACGTCGTTGCCGAGACTGTCAACGCCATGAAACGCGCAGTGTCTATTCCGGTCACCGTGAAGTGCAGAATCGGAATCGACAACCAGGATCCGGAAACAGGCCTTGACACATTCGCGCGCAAGGTCAACGACGCCGGCGTCGATGCGCTGATCGTCCACGCGCGGAAAGCCTGGCTCCAGGGACTATCTCCGAAGGAAAATCGCGATATCCCGCCGCTGGATTATGACAGGGTTTACCGGTTGAAAGCCTCGCTTCCCGACCTGCCTATCATTGTCAACGGTGGCATCGGCGGGATCTCGGAAGCGAAACAACATCTGGCGCATGCCGATGGCGTCATGCTGGGTCGCGCTGCCTATCACGAGCCGCGGCTTCTGCTGAAAGTCGATACCGAGCTCTTCGGCGAGGCAGCTCCGTACGCGACGATGAAGCGTGCGCTGGAGGCCATGATACCCTACATCGAAGATCAACTGGCAGGCGGCGCGCGGTTGCATTCCATCACCCGGCATCTTGTCGGCGCGTTTCATGGCGTGCCGGGGGGACGGGCGTTTCGGCGCTATCTTGCCGAGAACGCTGTGAAGGCCGATGCCGGTGTCGATATTCTGCGGGAGGCGATTGCGCTGGTGGATGAGCTTCCGGCGTATTCCGTAAACGTGGATAGCTCGGGGTCGGAACGCGCTGCTCATAGCGCACGCACGATCAGGACCAGTACGGCGAAGCTCGCCACGTCGGCATAGTGGCCGAACGAAATTCAAAATCGGAATCCTTATCCGCGCGACATGCCGCTACGTCGCGTTCGTGAAGTATGACCACGTTTATATTCCAGGTTCGTCAACAAAGGCGGCGATCTGACGATTACGCCAGCATGGCATCGAGAGCCGGTGTGGTCAGTTCAGTGACGGCATCGCCGTGCCTAAAGAGGACAAGCGCCGCAAGCTCGTGCTTGACGGCGAAATCGACACCGGCGTCCGGTCCCAGCACCATCAGCGCCGTGGCGTAGCCATCCGCTTCCATGCACGAGCGATGCAGGACCGTCGCAGTCATCATGCCGTTAGCGATCGGCCATCCGGTTCGCGGATCCAGGGTGTGGGAGAAGTGGTCCGCGCCGCGTGTGAAACCGCGTTCGCATCCGGACGTCGCGATCGCAAGCTGGTGCAATGCGACCAGAATCGATTCGGCGGCGACATCGGTCGTCGACCGCTCCGGTCGGTCGATCTCGACCCACCACGGGCTGCCGTCCGGTTTCACGCCGTGGCCTCGCAATTCGCCGCCGATCTCCACCAACGCGTTGTGAATCCCAAGCTCGCCCAACGTTTCCGCCACCAGATCGACCGCAAATCCTTTGGCGATGCCACAGAGATCAAGCGGTCCGCAATTGGATCGCCGCAGGCGTCGGGCGCTGGTATCGAGGTCAAGCTGTTGCCATCCGCATTCTCTGTGGCGTCGAGCAACCTCATCAGACGGTGGCGGCGAGCCGCGCGAGCCGCTCGGGCCAAAACCCCAGAGATCGACCAGCGCTCCCATGGTGGGATCGTAAGCGCCGCCGGATTCCGCCGCGATGCGCAGCGCGCTCGCCATGACGCGGCCGAATTCCCGTGGCAGATCCTGCCATTGGTTCAGCGCCAAGCGGTTAAACCGGCTGATGTCGGACTGGCTTTCCCACGGGCTCATCTGCGCGGTCACGCGCTCGAGGGCCAGCGGAATCATCCGATTCACCGTTTGCACGCTTGTCGACGAGCCAACAAACTTGACCGACCAGGTGGTGCCCATGGTCGAGCCGGCCAGCTCTCGGATGCGCTCGCCCGCAGGTGCAGCGTGCGGCATCTCCGGGATTGTCGGGATAGCCACACGCCGCGTGATCGACGCCGTCATGGGCGTGGTTACTGCGGCAGCACTTCGACCGTGGTGATGTAAGTGCTGCGGCGCTGGGCGTCCTTGATCTTGCTCTTGTCGTCTTGCACTGATGCTTTCATCCAGTAGAAACCGGGATCCGGGAAGGTGATGCTGAAGGTGCCGGTCTCGTCGGTCGTTGCCTTGCTCTCGTTCAGTGTATCGCGATAGCGGATTCCGCCGGGAACAATTTCCACCGCGACACCAGTGGCGGGCTGGCCGTCCATTACGAGACGGAACGTCGCCTTCTCTCCAACCATCAGACTGTTCGGATGCGTCACCGGGATCATCTCGAGTCCGACGCCGGTTGGTTTCAGTGTGTCAACTGAGGGCTTCCCCGATGTAACGAAGGATTCGATTCGGCTGCGGTTTTCCGTGACCTTTACGTCGGTCGCCTTGGCGGGAATGGCCTTGGCTAGTTCGTCAGGCTTGCCGCGCCAGCGCTTGTTCTCTCCGTCCAGTTTATAGCTGGCGAACAGACCCTGCTGGGTCAACATCAATTTGTAGGTGCCGGGTTGCGCCAGTTTGAAATCGAAGGTGTTGCGGAAGTGGCCTTTAGTCAGATTCTCCGGCGCGACGGCTTTGCCGTCGGGGCCCTCGATCGTGAGGTTGTCGAGTGGCAACGGGTTATGTTCAAAATAGAAGAGGTCGTTGGAGATGGCGCCATCGACCGTGACCCAGAGGTCAGGGCCGGACAGCACGGTTGCCGATGGCAGCAGCCAGGGGCGGTGAGCCTGCGCGGGCAGGGCAAGCAGCGAGACCGCCGCAGCGATCAATGCGAACTTGAGGTGGTTGGTCATGGCGAAATCCTTTCCATGAAAGCTGTGAAAGCGATAAATGCACGGCGTCTTCGTAGGCGCGCGGATCAGAGCGTTTTCGAACGACGTGAATACCGGCTCTCGTGAAGAAAACGCGTCAGATCGAATTGAGAATTCCGCTTCTGATTTCATCAGAAGCGAAAGCTCTATGGATTCAATTTCAATGTGACTGTGCCAAGCTCACGTTCACCCTTGGCTTCGCTGGTTGCCGGGGCTTTCGGCGGCCATTCGAATGGGATTTTCAGCAGCTCACGGCCGCCGACTTCGCGAGCGGCCTCGATGACGAGCTGGTATTTGCCGGGGGGCAGTCCTTCGAGCGGCTTGCCGGCGCTATCAAACTTGATCTGATGGGTACCGGGCGCGCGGGTTGGACTGGACAATCCATCGACGGGCATCGTCAGTTCGCGGCCCGAGCGGCGCCACCACTGCCGCATGTCCTTGAGCCACTTCGTACCCTCGTTTTTCTTGTGGTTGACGTCGTACCACACGGCGAGGTTGGTGATCTTGCCGCCGTCTGCCTGTTCCACCCACATGGCGACGTAAGGCTTGTGGTACTCGGCGACGGCGAGCTGGGGAATATCTATGCTGATCGTCGCCTCGGAGGCCAGCGACGAGCCTGCGGCAAGGGTCGAGAGTGCGGCGGAAATCAGGAGACGCATTGTTTACCTTCTAGCCATGAATGAGAAAAACAACGAGCAGGGTCGGAATAATCAGTCCCATGGTCACGACGGGCCAGGTGGCCGGGCGCCGTTTGGCATGAAGCTGCAGAAGCAACAGGCCGGTGAGGCAGAAAATGATTGCGGCGGCGGCAAACACGTCGATGAACCAGCTCCACGCCTTGCCGGTGTGGCGACCCTTGTGCAAATCATTGAGATAGGCGATCCAGCCGCGGCTGGTGATCTCATACGACACCGCACCACTGTCGCGCTGGATGCTGAGCCATGCGTCGCCGCCAGGCTGAGGCAGGGCGACATAAACCTCATCGGGCGACCATTCAGTGTCGCGTCCGGCGGTGTTGACGTTGACCTCGCGCCGCAACCACTCGCTGATACTCGGCGGCAGAGCCGCCTTGGTTTCGCCTGGATCAGACGTCAGGTCGGCGATCAGCGCCTGTGGCAGTTGTGCCTGACGCATCGCAACCGCGGGCTTGGATTCGATTTGACCGGCATTGTTCAGCGTAATTCCGGTCAGGGCGAACAGCAACATACCGATCAAACAGAGGCCTGAGCTGATCCAATGCCACTGATAGAGCTGATTAATAAAGAAAGCGCGACGCTTCTTTCGCTGCCAGAGTTCGTTGCCCTCGACAGTCAATCGATCCGGATTGTCCATTTATCTCGTCGCCGGGCCAGAATTCCGCAAATTCAAGAGGCGCGGGCGGCACCCCTCAGGTAGGCGAAAATTGTTTAGCGAAGCCGACCTGGCTTTACTACAGCACAAAATTAGGTTTGTTCTAAACTGAGTGCCCCGTTCCGAGGCGCATGAGTTTCCCCGGACATTGGCTGGCATAGTTTTGTTGCGGTTTGACGATCGAAGAGGGGTTCGATCGAGCCCTCACCCTTCCCGTCCGGCTGACAGGCCGAGGCTAAGCGCAAGGCGCGACGCACTGGAATGACGCCCGCATTTTTTCTATATCATCCCCGGTTCCGGTTCCAGAATTCGCGTATTCTTTGCAAACCTATGATGTGAACTTCAGTCTCAAAGAGACACCAGCATCTTATCGTGTGAGTGGTTCAGAACTTCGCTTGACCGGATCCGCGGAAACAACAATTTCAAGTTTCTGAATCACGCTGATTTTTGCGTCAAGTTGATCGAGGGTAAACAATATGACTTCGACAATCGACAAGGATGGTGCGGCCGAAAGCCGGGTGTTTGAAGCGGATGTGGCCAAGCTGCTCCAGATGATGGTGCACTCGGTTTATTCCGACAAAGACGTGTTCTTGCGGGAGTTGATTTCGAACGCGGCCGACGCTTGCGAGCGTCTGCGTTATGAAGCGATCAGCGATCCCACATTGCTGGCAGACGAGACCAGGCCGCAGATTTGCATAACCATTGATGCGGAACGGCGGCAACTGACGGTCGAGGACAACGGTATCGGCATGAGCCGGGACGAGATGGTCGACGCCCTCGGAACGATCGCCCGGTCAGGCACTAAGGCTTTCATTGAGCAGGCTCAGGCCGCAGAGTCGGGCGACGGCGTCGCTCTGATCGGTCAGTTCGGGGTCGGCTTCTATTCGGCCTTCATGGTGGCGGATCAGGTCGATGTGATCTCACGGCGTGCGGACGCCAAAGAGGCATGGCGCTGGTCATCGGATGGGAAGGGCACATTCACGGTTACGCCTGTGGATGAAAGCGAAGCCCCTGCGAGAGGAACCCGTGTGACGCTTCATCTTACCGAAGACGCCACGGGATATACTGATCGGTTGAAGCTTGAACAAATGATCAGGGAGCAATCGGGTCATGTGCCGGTCCCGATCGCACTCGTCGAGAAGCCCGGCGCCGCTCCGACCGAGATTGCCGATGGCGCGGCGCTTTGGACCAAGCCGCGCGGCGAGATTAACGCTTCCGAATACGCCGATTTCTACCGCAGCGTCGCAGGCCAATTCGACGAACCCGCGCTGACGGTGCATTTCCGCGCCGAGGGACGACAGGAGTTCACGGCGCTCCTGTTCGTACCGCAAAACCGGCCTTTCGATCTGTTCGAGCCGGACAAGAAGCAGCAGCTCAAACTTTACGTGAGGCGCGTTTTTATCACTGACGATGCCGATCTACTGCCCCGCTATCTGCGATTCGTGCGCGGTGTCGTCGACTCGGCGGACCTTCCGCTCAATATCTCGCGCGAAATGATTCAGGAAAGCCCGATCCTGGCCGCAATCAAGAAAAGCATGACCGGCCGTATCCTCAGCGAACTGGAGAAGCTTGCCGACAAAGACGCGGAGGCTTACGGGAAAATCTGGGAGGCCTTCGGTCCGATGTTCAAGGAGGGCATCTACGATGCCGCCGACCGGCGCGACACCATCCTGGGGCTCTCACGCTTCAAGACCACGGCCGGATCGCTGCGAAGCCTCAAGGACTATGTCGGCGCGCTGAAGGAAAATCAGACCTCGATCTACTATCTCGCCGGGCAGGATGCCGCGCGTCTCGAAGCCTCGCCCCATCTGGAGGGCTTTCGCGCCCGCGGCGTGGAGGTCCTGCTGCTGTCCGATCCGGTCGACAGCTTTTGGGTCACGTCTGGACCGAGCTTCGAGGGAAAGCCGTTCAAATCCGTGACGCAGGGAGCGGCGGATCTGGCGGCAATTTCGCGCCTCGACGCGAGCCCCGAGCCTTCGCAGGACGTCAGCGCGGGTGTCGCGGAGTTCCTTGCCTTCCTCAAGACGACACTCGCGGACCTGGTTTCGGACGTTCGCTCGTCCGAGCGTCTCACCGACAGCCCGGTCTGCCTTGTCGCGTCCGAGTCAGGTTATGATCGGCAACTGGAAAAAATTCTCGTCGGTGTTGGACAATTGGCCGGCGTATCCAAGCCGGTGCTCGAGGTGAATCCGCGTCATCCGCTGATCGCTTCGCTGGCAGCGCTCGGGGAAAGTGATAGCGAGTTCAAGGAGGACACCGCGCGAATGCTGCTCGACGACGCGCGCGTTCTCGACGGCGATCGCCCCAGTGATGCACTTGAGTTTTCCAAGCGCCTTGCCCGCATTGTCGAGCGGGGACTGCGTCGTTCGACCGCGGAGGGTAGCGATTGATGGATGCTCGATGTGAGCGATCAAACCTGTAAATGATTGTGCGGCGGGCATGGCTATGGCGTTTTCGAGCGAAGCATGTCCTTAGGCTGACCCGAGGATGGAACGGTTCGCGTGAAAAAACGCGTCAGATTCCATCAAGAGGAAGGGCTCGAACTGATACGGCCGAGAAGAACGTCTCTCAAGACCACCGCATTGTTGCGTGTTTCGTCGTGGGCCGCAAAGACAAGCGTTATCCGGCCGGCTCGTGCGCAGGCGCGCAGTTCGTCGAGCTCTTCCGGGTGTTCCTGTATCTCATCCGCGTATCGCTGCCGAAATTCCTGCCAGCGGGCGGGATCATGCCCGAACCATTTGCGCAGATCGGTGCTGGGCGCGATGCCTTTTATCCACCGATCGATAGCGGCGTCCGTCTTTCGGAGACCCCTGGGCCATAAGCGATCAACCAGTATCCGCGTGCCATCATCCGTATCGGGAGCCTCATAGGCTCGCTTCACGTTGATGTTCTTGACCGCAAGCACCTTCGCTCAGTCGCCCTGACCGGGATTTGCCGAAAAATATTGTTCCAGCTTGTCCGCAACGCCGTCGAAAGATTTCGCGTCGGCGGGAGCATCGCGCTTGATCGTAATGTTCGGCCAGACCGCGGCATATTCGGCGTTCAGCTTGAGCCAGTTTTCAAGGTCCGGCTCGGAGTCAGGCTTGATGGCTTCGGCCGGACATTCAGGCTCGCACACGCCGCAGTCGATGCACTCATCAGGATTGATGACGAGCATATTGTCGCCTTCGTAGAAGCAGTCGACCGGACATACCTCTACACAATCCATGTATTTGCATTTGATACAATTTTCGGTGACAACGAAGGTCATCTCCAAGACTCCGCGAAGGCAGGATAGAAGCGCGACGGGCATCGGCGGAAACCTGACGTAAGCGCGATTCCGCGAATACCCATGCCTGATATAGGTCGTATACCTAAACAAAGACCGCAGCCAAGATGATCATGTCACCCTGCCAGCAGGAACGCTGGCCGACCCGGTGCGGGACTACGACGATATAGGACCGGATCCTATGCCTTCCGGTCGTTCCAGGGCGAGATTTCCCGGCGAGGCCGAAATCCAGCACGCGCTTCTTATAAGATACATTGTGAATAGCTCTTATATGCTCGATTCAGCCAGGAAGCAACATTTCATGTAGTTTTTGCGCGTGGCGGGTACCGCTTCGCCCGAAAAACGGGTCAATACGAAGCGAGCGAATGTTCCAATCAAGAAGGAGACAAAAATGGCCAAGCGACTGTCGGAGGAAGAACAAAGAGCAGCACTCAATGAGCTGTCGGGTTGGTCGCGGGTCGCGGGCCGCGAGGCCATTACGCGTACTTTCACGTTCCGGGATTTCAACGAGGCTTTCGGCTTCATGACGCGTGTCGCGCTGGTTGCCGAAAAGAGCGATCACCATCCGGAGTGGCGTAATGTCTACAAGACGGTGGAGGTCGTGCTCGCGACCCACGACGCCGGCGGCGTCACCGAGCGCGACATCAAGCTCGCCGAGGCGATGAACGCGATCGCAAAACAGCCCCAGGGGACGTGAACGGGCCAATGCCGATCTTGCAACGGAGAAACAGAGTTCCCACGTGGTAAAGACGATTTTGGCGAACCGCGCCATGATGTTTCAGGAACCCGGATGATGGCATCGAAACACAGTGTGGGATTTGAGCCAGCCGATCGGCTGGCGCAGGATCGCGACAGCGTGCGCCGGCGGTTCTGGAGCAAGCTGAAGCGCGTCGTGGCTCATGTGCCGTTCGCCGAAGACCTGTTGGCCGCCTACTATTGCGCGTTCGACAAGCAGACGCCGCGTCATGTGCAGGCGTCCCTGCTCGGCGCCATCGCTTACTTCGTCCTGCCGCTTGATTTTGTTCCCGACATGTTGCCGGTGCTCGGCTTCACCGACGATGCCGCGGTGCTTGCGACGGCGATCAGGATTGTGGCTGCGCATATCACGCCAGAGCATCGTGAGGCCGCGCGCGCGGCATTGAAGCGCGGAATAAAGAACGAAGTGGCGTAACCGCCTTGAACAATGCTGCGCTTCATTGCGACGGCGACGCTTTCGTCGCGGTCGCTATGGATGCGTGATTCCCTCACGCGACCGTGCGCGACTTTATTGTTGCAGCCCAACGAGGCGATGCGGAGAGCTTGCGAATCGTGACGCAAGCCGCAAGGATGGACCGCCTTCACAGATCAGGCGTTTCCAGTTATTCCCGATGATGTGTGAACCGCGCACGTCAAGCCATCTTCCAGTCACAAATGATGAAGGACGAGATTTGATGATGTCTATGCGGCAATTGCTGACAGTTCTGGTGGGAAGTCTGCTCGCAGGTGGGCTCGGCCTTGCTCCCGCATTCAGCGCACCGACAGCCGGCAGTTCGGAGCCAACGCTGCTCGGACAGTTCGGCGCGTGGGGTGCGTATACCGCGTCGTCTAGTGGCAAGAAGGTGTGCTTCGCTCTCGCCAAACCGACATCCTCAAAGACCAATCCGCCCAATCGGCCGCGCGATCCGGCCTACGCCTTCGTTTCGACCCGGCCGGCCGAGAAAGTGACGAACGAAGTGTCGGTCACGATGGGCTATACACTCAAACCGGGTTCGGAAGCCACGCTCGAGGTCGCCGGTGCGAGCTACGCAATGTACGCCCAGGGCGACGGCATTTGGATCAAGAACGCCGCCGATGAAGACCGGCTGATCGATGCCATGCGCAAGGGCACGGACGCGACCGTCAAGGGCGTGTCTTCCAAGGGAACGCAAACCACGGACGTCTTTTCCCTCAAGGGGCTGTCTCAGGCGCTGGACAAAATCGTGCAGGATTGCAAGCACTAGCGCCGTTACCATTGCAGCATTTGTCGGCTTTTCAGCGGGGCCTGGAAAGCTTATGTCATGCACATGAATGAGACGCCCGGCAACCTGAGCACTGTGTCGACTGAGATCGCCATCGCCGCGAGCAAACCGGTTGCGCCCGAAACGGCGACCGGTGGCGCTCCTTTGGAGAAAGTCGCACTTGAAACCTACGTTCCGCCCGCGAAGCCGTCACTGATCGGCCTTACGCGCGCGGAGATTTCCGAACGGCTCGCCACCATCGGCATCCCGCGGGAGCAACAAAGGATGCGGGTGCAGCAGCTCTGGCACTGGATGTATGTCCGCGGCGTCCAAACTTTCGCCGAAATGACCAGTGTGTCGAAAGACCTGCGCGCCGAACTTGAAAAACACGTCACGGTCGATCGGCCCGAAGTGGTTGCCGAACAGATTTCGAGCGATGGAACACGCAAATGGCTGCTGCGGCTGCCGAGCGGTCATGATCTGGAGAAGCCGCATGAAGTCGAATGCGTCTACATTCCTGAGACCGACCGCGGCACGCTGTGCGTATCGTCGCAGGTCGGCTGCACGCTGAACTGTTCCTTTTGCCACACCGGAACCCAGCGCCTGGTGCGCAATCTGACGGCGGGCGAGATCGTTGGCCAGATCATGGTTGCACGCGATCGTTTGAACGACTGGGCCGACCGCGAGACGCCGCACGGCAATCGTCTTGTCACCAACATCGTGATGATGGGAATGGGCGAACCGCTTTATAATTTCGACGCGGTTCGCGATGGGCTTTTGATTGTCGCCGACAATGAAGGCATTGGCATCTCGAAGCGTCGTATCACTTTGTCGACGTCCGGTGTGGTGCCGAACATCGTTCGCGCCGGCGAGGAGATCGGCGTCATGCTGGCGATCTCGCTGCATGCGGTGCGCGACGAGCTGCGCAACGAACTGGTGCCGTTGAACCGCAAATATCCGATCGCCGAACTGATGCAGGCGTGCCGTGATTATCCGGCGGCCTCCAACGCCAAGCGGATCACGTTCGAATATGTGATGCTGAAGGGTGTCAACGATTCGCTCGATGACGCCAAGCGGCTGGTGAAGCTGCTCAAGGGTATCCACGCCAAGATCAACCTGATTCCCTTCAATCCGTGGCCGGGCACGCGTTACGAATGCTCGGACTGGGATCAGATCGAGAAATTTTCCGAATACGTGTTCAATGCCGGGTATTCCTCCCCGGTGCGTACGCCGCGTGGCCGCGACATTCTGGCCGCCTGCGGGCAACTCAAGTCCGAAACCGAGAAGCTGTCGGCTCGTGAGCGTCAGGCGCTTCGTGCCATGGCGATGACGGATTGAGGCATGATCCCGAAAAGTGGGAACCGGTTTTCGGATAAGATCATGCCCAAAAACCGATTGAGTTTCTCTTGTCCCTGATAGGCCGGCTGTTCGCGATTCTGTTCGGACTCCTCGCGACGTGCCTCGTTGCGGGCACCATCATTGTGGTGGCGTTGCTGTATCCCGAGTTCAGCAATCTCGATGTCGCACCGCCCAACCCGGATACGCTGGACATCGTTCTCGGATTCGGATTCATCTTCGCCAGCGGCTTTGCGTTGCTGCCGGCGATGATCGTGGTCCTCCTCACCGAAGCCTTCTCTATCCGGGGCATACTGGCCTACGCCGTTGGTGGTGCGATTTGTGGTGCGGCCTGTTACCTTGGCCTGATTCCGTTCGATCCTGGGACCATGCATTTTGAAGGCATTGTGCGCCGCCATCTCGAAATCATGACCGGGGCCGGGGTCGTCGCCGGCTTCATTTATTGGCTGATCGCGGGGCGGAATGCCGGCGCGTGGCGGAAAGCTCCACGCGATCCGCGGCCTCCGGATTTGCCGTTGCGGACCTGAGCCGCCTTGGCCTTTTCATGCCTGTTGCCGTCGGCTAAACCGCGCTCATGAACCGCGCCGGATTAATCATTGCGCTTGGACTTGCGCTCGTGATCGGGGTCGCGTTCGGGATCCATCCCGAATACGACCTCCGCCTAGCGGCGCTGTTTTATGATTCCGCGACCAAGACTTTTCCGCTCAAGTCAGATGCGCTCGCCTCGTTCGCGCGCAATGCCGCGATGTGGGTGGCGTGGGGGTTCGCGGTCCCTGCGATCATCGCGCTGGTCGTCAAGATGTTCCGCCCGGATCGTCCGCTGATGATGTCTGGTCGGGCCGTTGCATTTCTACTCATCACGATGCTGCTCAGCGCAGGAATCCTGACCAACCTGACGTTCAAGAGCTACTGGGGTCGGCCGCGGCCGGTGATGGTGACGGAATTCAATGGCCCCTGGAAATTCATGCCATGGTGGGACCCACGCGGCGAATGCGGCAGAAACTGTTCCTTCTTTTCCGGCGAGGGTGCGACCGCGTTCTGGACCTTGGCGCCGGCGGCGCTGACGCCACCCGTCTGGCGACCGCTGGCCTATGCGGGTGCGGTCACGTTCGGCGCAGTTACCAGTGTGCTGCGGATGGCCTTCGGCGGTCATTTCTTCACCGACGTGGCGACGGCGGGTCTGGTGGCATTTCTGGTGATCTGGCTGGTTCACGGCTACATCTACCGCTGGCCATCGACTCGCAAGAGCGACGCAGAGATCGATGCCGCGTTGACCCGCTTCGCCTGGCCCGGCTATCGGGCGCGGCAGCGATGGCGAGGCCGTGATGTCGGCCCCGTACCCGCGCCGGAGAAGCCGGTATGAGCGTTCGGACCTTGCACGGGGTCCGGTTCCGCCTATAGTCCCGCCGAATTTTGTAGTTACAGAAATCCATAGGGTTTTCATGAATAAGAATGTGAAGAAGGTGGTGCTCGCCTATTCGGGCGGGCTCGACACCTCGATTATCCTGAAATGGTTGCAGACCACCTACGGCGCCGAGGTTGTGACCTTCACTGCCGATCTCGGTCAGGGCGAGGAACTGGAGCCCGCGCGCAAGAAGGCGCAGTTGCTCGGAATCAAGGACGAGAACATCTTCATTGAGGATCTGCGTGAGGAATTCGTTCGCGATTATGTATTCCCGATGTTCCGCGCCAATGCGGTCTATGAGGGCCAATATCTGCTCGGCACCTCGATCGCGCGGCCACTGATTGCGAAGAAGCAGATCGAAATCGCCGAGAAGGTCGACGCTGACGCAGTGTCTCATGGCGCGACCGGGAAGGGCAACGATCAGGTCCGATTCGAACTCGGCTATTATGCGCTGAAGCCTGACATCACCATCATCGCGCCGTGGCGCGAGTGGGACTTGCGCTCGCGCGAGCAACTGATCGCATTCGCTGAACAGCATCAAATTCCGATCGCCAAGGACAAGCGCGGCGAAGCGCCTTTTTCCGTTGATGCCAATCTTCTGCACGCTTCCAGCGAGGGCAAGGTGCTGGAAGATCCGGCGCAGGAGGTGCCGGACTATGTGTATTCACGCACCGTCGACCCGGAGGCAGCGCCGAATCAGCCGACCTACATCACGATCGATTTCGAGAAGGGGGATGCTGTTGCCATCGACGGCATGAAGATGTCTCCCGCCACCTTGCTCGCGAAGCTGAACGAACTCGGTCGCGCCAACGGCATTGGCCGGCTCGATCTGGTCGAGAACCGTTTCGTCGGAATGAAATCGCGCGGCATGTACGAGACGCCGGGCGGAACCATCCTTCTCGTCGCCCATCGCGGCATCGAGCAGATCACGCTGGATCGTGGCGCGGCGCATTTGAAGGACGAATTGATGCCGAAATACGCCGAGCTGATCTACAACGGCTTCTGGTTCTCGCCGGAGCGCGAGATGCTGCAGGCCGCGATCGACCAGAGTCAGCGATACGTCACCGGTCAGGTGCGGCTGAAACTCTACAAGGGCAACGTCATTCTTGTCGGCCGCGACAGCGAATATTCACTGTACGATCAGGACCTCGTCACCTTCGAGGAAGGAGCTGTGGCTTACGATCATCGCGACGCGGCCGGTTTCATCAAGCTCAATGCACTGCGGCTGCGCACGCTCGGCCAGCGCCGGAAGAAGCTGGGCCTGTAGTCAATGGCATGGGAACGCTTTTTCATTGAAAGGTGAGAAATTCGTCCCGCACAAGTATGAGGATGGCTTCTACCGGATGGCCGATCCCAAACTTGGAGGAGCGAAGCATCATAGCCGAAACCAAATTGTTGTCCGATCCGATGAAATTGAAAACTATTTACATCGTGGGTTCTCATTGAGAATGAGAGGATGTGATAGTGGGAAAGTCAATCTAATCTCTCCTTCAAAAATTCGTCGTTCATAGTAAAATGGCCGGGACTGTTCCCGGCCATTTTCATTTTAATATTGTCATCGATCAGTCGTGCGGCGGCGGGGACGCCGAGGCCTGCCCGCCGTTCAACAGCGGCGTGATGCGCCGCGCCGTAACGCGCCGGTTCTCCCGAGAGGGACCGTCAGTCTGCACCTTCAGGTTCTGCTCGCCATAGCCCTGCGTTACCAGGTTCTCAGCCGGCACCTGGAATTGCTGCGTCAACAATTCCGCAGCCGATTGCGCCCGGCGATCCGATAGCGACAGGTTGTCCACGTCGTTGCCCACCGCATCGGTGTGGCCTTCGATCAGGAACACTTCGCTCGGATTGCGCGCGATCGCACGGTTGATGCCGTCGGCAATCACTTGCAGTTTCGCGGCCTGATCGTCCGGGATATCCCACGATCCGGTCTCGAAATTGATGGTGTCGAGATCGATGCTCGGCATTCGCGCGCGCACCATCGGGCTGTAGCGGACTTCGTCGAGCGTATAAGGACGCTCGATCGACTCCACGGGCGGCGCCATCAAGGTGTCGTAGATCAACTCGGGTGGCGCACCTTCCGCCTCGACAATGTAACGATCCTGCGGAATTCCTATTTGAGGCGGAGGCAACGATACGAAGTAGCCGCCGATCGCACCTGCCACCATGCCGGCGGCGACGCCTGCAGCGAGTGAACCGCCTCCGCCGCCGTAGCCGCGACGTCCATTGTCGATGATAACCACTTCCTGGCCGCGCTGGTCACGGCGGATTCGTCGCAGCATCCGTCCATCGCGATCGTTGACGGTGATGATCTGCGTGCCGTCTGGTCGCACCACAATGTTGCGAGTGTCGTTGCCGATACGCTCCTGCCGGAAATCCCGCGCGCCGCGACGGAAACGATCACTTTCGTTGTGCTGGATGAACGAACGCCCGCTCGGATCGCGCACGATGACGCGGCCTGGCTCGGTGATGATGGTGCGGCCATCCTGCTGGGTCTCCCGCCGCGCAGAGCGGAAATCCTCGATGCGGCGTGGCCCCTGTGACGACGCTCCGGGCGCAACGACCTTGTCGGCGACCGGCGGCGGCGGCGGCAAAGGCGCCGCGACGGTTGGCGGTGCCTGACGGGAGTCGGGCACGCCTGTAGGCCTTGCGGTCCGGCTGCCGGGGGTGGAAGGCTCGGATCCGGCCTTGGTCCCGTTCGGGCTGGTGGTGGTGGCAGGGACTGCCGGAGCGGCCACGGGTGGAGTCGCCGGTGCGGATGGCGGCGAAGCCGGTGCCGCGCGAGGCGACGTTGGGGCAGCGCTTGGCGCTACGGGAGTCGTGCCGGGTGTCGAGGTTGTCTGCGCGGGCGCTACGCCCTTTTGGCGGTCACCGGAAGCTCCAGGTCCGCCTGGATCGCGGCCGGACCTACCACCACGGCCTCGTTCGTCGCGACGCATCGTATTCGGCTCCGCGCCGGCAGGCGGCATCGAGGGCTGCGCGGTCGAAGCAGGGGGCGTCGGTGCGGATTTTGTCGCGGCCGGAGGCGGCGCGCTCTTTGACTGAGATGGCGGTGCGGCGGCTGGGGGCGCCGGTGGCTTCGGAGCTGCCGGAGGTGTAGCCGGCTGCGCCGTCGGCGCAGCTTTCGGCGCGGGCGGAGGAGCGGGAGGCGTTGCGTGTTGAGGTGGTGTCGCCGGCCGCGACGGCGCAGCCGTCGGCGGCGTCACATGCGGTGGCGGCGGCGCGGTCGGCCGTACGGTAGCTGGCGGTGGTGGCGCTGGGGGCGGCGCTGCATGGGGCGGGGGAGCCGCGGGTCGCGCAGGTGCGCCGGGCGGCGGGATCGGACGAGCAGGTGCAGCTTTCGGCGGCTCTTTCCGCTTTTCCTTGTCTCCACTCTCGGCCGATGGCGCCGCCTGCGCAAACTGGACCGGTCCGGATTGCGCCTGTGAAGGCGTCGTCATCAGCGAGGAGACAGTGAGAGCCGACGTGGCGAGCAGGACCAAGCGAAAATTCGTCATGACAACTTTTTTCCAAGAGAAATTTTGGCAACAGACTCAAGCCTGCTGCCAGTGGCAGGAACGCGATCAACCGATAGCGATAAGGCTGCAATGTGGCAGCCATCATGAGCAACGCTCGATTTATTCATGCCTACGGATCAAGTGCACGCGACATCATCGGCCCATATGGATCGAATCTCCATCGCATTCACGTTTGTTCGGCGACTACATCGTGGCGGGAGGTTGCGCTGGCGGCGTCGGAGGACTCCGCGGCGGTAATTCGTCCGGCTGCTGACCGGGTAATTCCTGCGGAGGCGCGGGAGTGTCCGGTTCTTGCCTCGGCGGCGGAATGTCTGGACCTGGCTGGGGACTTCCGGGCGGGTCTTCGCGAGGCGGCTCCGTCGGACGGCCCGGTTTCGGGTGCGGCACTTCCGTCGGTTCATCACCCATCAAGCTCTCCATTCGCGCTCATTGTCCAAGTAGCTAACAACTTCCGCGGTGTGATGTTCCGAGGCCGCGTATTGCAGTCGCAAGTGCTGGTCATGAAACTTACAGGGAGCGTTGGTATGAAGGATTGCGAACATGCTATCGACTTAAGGTTGAGATCAGGCGCTTTACCGCTGCACGCGTGGGCTGTCAGTCGTGCTTGATGAGGATCGCGCGACAGCAGCAGGCCACGGCGATTAGCGCGGGGCTGGCAGTCACAGGGTGAATGGCGATGCTTTCATTCGGATCGCCCGCGTTCGTGCGGCCGACCGCGGATTTTCTGACCTGCACTGAAACGGTCCAGACAACGTGTGCGGGCGTCGCCCGGCGGCGAATCCGTTATCGTGCTATGAGCACTTTTGGCTCATGGAGAGCGCTGCCCGCGGGGACCGCATCGCGCGGGAATCAAACTTGGCGCTCGACCAGCTTCAACTTCAGCGTGGCGATGGCTTCCGACGGATTCAGATTCTTCGGACACGCCTTGGTGCAGTTCAGAATGGTGTGGCAACGATAGAGCCGGAACGGATCCTCAAGATAGTCCAGCCGCTGGCCGGTGGCCTCGTCGCGCGAATCGGTGATCCATCGTGCCGCCTGCAGCAGCGCGGCGGGACCGAGAAAGCGATCACTATTCCACCAATAACTCGGACATGATGTCGAGCAGCAGGCGCACAGAATACATTCGTAAAGACCGTCGAGCTTTTCGCGGTCCTCGCGGCTCTGCCGCCATTCCTTCTGCGGGGTTGGCGTCGCGGTCTTCAGCCACGGCTCGATCGAGGCATACTGCGCGTAAAAATTTGTCAGGTCGGGGACGAGGTCCTTCACAACCGGCTGATGTGGCAGCGGATTGATTTTCACCGCGTCGCCGGAAATGTCGTGGATTGACTTGGTGCATGCCAGCGTATTCTGGCCGTTGATGTTCATGGCGCAGGAACCGCACACGCCTTCGCGGCAGGAACGGCGAAAGGTCAATGTCGGGTCGATGTGGTCCTTGATCCAAATCAGACCGTCGAGCACCCTCGGGCCGCACTCATGGACATCGATATGGAAGATATCGACTCTTGGATTTTCGTCGTCGTCCGGGTTCCAGCGATAGACCCTGAATTCGCGCGTTTCGGTCGCGCCTTCCGGCTTCGGCCAGGTCTTGCCGCTGGTGGGCTTTGAATTTCTCGGAAGCGCGAATTTAACCATCGGTGCGTCCTTGCTGTCTGTCCGTCATTGCTAACTTGATCCGGCAATCCCTCTGCTCGCGAAGGTCATAGATGCGCGGGTCAGCGCGGATGACATTTGGTTTCGGATCAATACACCCGCGCCTTCGGCGGAATGTATTGAACGTCGTTGCTCATCGTGTAGTCGTGTACCGGTCGGTAGTCGATCGTGGTAAGGCCGTGATCGCTGAGCCGGACCAGCGTATGTTTCATCCAGTTCTGGTCATCGCGATCCGGGTAGTCTTCCCGCGCGTGGGCGCCGCGGCTTTCGGTCCGGTTAGCGGCGGAATCCATCGTCACCACCGCTTGAGAGATCAGGTTGTCGTATTCCATCGTCTCCATCAGGTCCGTGTTCCATACCAGCGAGCGATCGAACACGGCGATGTCGGTACTTCCCTCGTACACTTCGTGAATCAGCTTCTGGCCTTCCGTCAGGATATCCCGGGTGCGGAAGACTGCGCAGTTGGCCTGCATCACGCGCTGCATATTCTCGCGCAGCCTGGCGGTCGGCGTGCCGCCCTTGGCGTAACGAAATTTGTCGAGGCGGCCGAGCGCCATCTCGCTGGAATTCGCAGGCAGATCGGGTTGCTTGTCCTTGGCCGTGAGCTTTTCGGCGCAGCGCTGGGCGGCGGCGCGGCCGAACACCACGAGATCGATCAGCGAGTTGGAGCCGAGGCGGTTAGCGCCGTGCACGGAGACGCAGGCGGCTTCGCCCACCGCCATCAGGCCCGGCACGACTGCATTGTCGTCGCCGTTCTTCTTGGTGACCACTTCACCGTGGAAGTTGGTTGGGATGCCGCCCATGTTGTAGTGAACGGTCGGCAGAATCGGTATCGGCTCGCGGGTAACGTCGACGCCGGCGAAGATCTTCACCGACTCTGAGATGCCCGGCAGCCGCTCGTGCAGCACTTTCGGGTCGAGATGATCGAGGTGCAGGAAGATGTGGTCTTTTTTCTTGCCGACGCCGCGGCCTTCGCGGATTTCGATCGTCATCGCGCGCGAGACGACGTCACGCGAGGCGAGGTCCTTGGCGGAGGGCGCATAGCGCTCCATGAAGCGTTCGCCCTCGGCGTTGACAAGGTAGCCGCCTTCGCCGCGCGCACCCTCGGTGACGAGACAGCCCGAACCGTAGATGCCGGTCGGGTGGAACTGGACGAATTCCATGTCCTGCAACGGCAGGCCGGCGCGCAGCGCCATGCCGCCGCCGTCGCCGGTGCAGATGTGCGCCGAAGTGCAGGAAGCATAGGCGCGTCCATAGCCGCCGGTTGCGAGAATGGTGGTCTGGGCGCGGAAGCGATGTAGCGTGCCATCGTCGAGCTTCAGCGCGATCACGCCGCGACAGGCGCCCTGATCGTCCATCATCAGGTCGATGGCGAAGAACTCGATGAAAAATTCGGCATCGCGGCGCAGCGCCTGGCCATACATTGTGTGCAGCATAGCGTGGCCGGTACGGTCGGCGGCGGCGCAGGTGCGCTGGGCCTGGCTCTTGCCGTAATCGATGGTCATGCCGCCGAATGGGCGCTGGTAGATCTTGCCGTCTTCGGTGCGGGAGAACGGAACACCCCAATGCTCGAGTTCGTAGACCGCCTCCGGAGCGTTACGCACCATGTACTCGATACTATCCTGATCGCCGAGCCAGTCCGATCCCTTTACGGTATCGTACATGTGCCAGCGCCAGTCATCCTTGTGCATGTTGCCGAGCGAGGCGGAAATACCGCCCTGTGCCGCTACCGTGTGTGAACGGGTGGGAAAGACCTTGGTGATGCAGGCGGTGCGCAGGCCGGCCTGACCGCAACCCACAACGGCCCGCAGGCCGGCCCCGCCGGCCCCGACGACGACGACATCATAAGTATGGTCTTCGATGGGGTAGGCCTTGCCGTTGACGGCCGCCGCCGCGTTGCCGTTTCCGGCCATGAACTAAACTCCGGATGACAGTTTGAAGATGGCATAAGCGGCGGTCAGCGCCAGGGTGGCGGAGAAAAAGTTGTTCGCCATGATCGACGCCAGTTTCAGCTTCTCGTCGTGCACGTAGTCCTCGATAATCACCTGCATCCCGATCTTCATATGCCAGATGCTGGCGACTGCGAATAGCAGCATGATGATGGCAATCGGCGGCGAGCCAAGAATCTGCGCTGCGCCTGCCTGGTTGCGGCCGAGCAATATCATCATGACCACGACCATCGGTACGATGAGCAAGATCATGGCGACCGAAGTGAGCCTCTGGCGCCAAAAATCCGTTGTACCGGAATGGGCGGAGCCGAGGTTACGAACCCGCCCCAGCGGCGTCCGCATGGACTTCGCGCCGGGTGGCGGCTGTACGGTCATCGTCCTCCGCCTCCGATCGCATAAGCGGCGATCCAGAGCAGTACCGTGAGTAGAATGCCGCCGATCAACGCTGCCCGGGTCAGCCACTCACGTTCGGTCGGCTTGAATCCGTAACCGAGATCCCAAACGAGGTGACGAACGCCGCTCAGCATGTGATGCATCAGCGCCCATGTGTACCCGAATGCAATCAGACGTCCCGCCCAACTCGACGTAAAGGACTGGACCGCGGCATACGCGCCCGGCCCGGATGACACGGCCATCAACCACCAGACCAGCAGCAACGTTCCGAAATAGAGCGCCACACCGGTGGCGCGATGAACGATGGACAATGCCATCGTCAGGGTCCAGCGGTAAATCTGAAGGTGCGGTGAAAGCGGGCGTTCGATCCTAACGGTCATCGATGGCTTCGCTGGTTGCGGGCAAGCGGCGCAAGCCCGGTTGGGATCCGCGACAAGCAATTCTGTTCATATATTTATGGAGTTAAGCCAGCCTGTGCAACGCTCAAAATCGCCATTTGCGAATAGCTGTTCAGAACTATGCCTTCACATTTCATTAACATCATGCGGCCGAAAGCTGCCAGGGGCCTTTGGCTCGTGACGGCCTAGCTTTGCTTGTATAGACCGGCATAGGCGTCACGCAGGATGTTCTTCTGCACCTTCCCCATGGCGTTGCGCGGCAGTTCATCGACAAAGATCACGCGTTTCGGCATCTTAAACTTCGCCAGTCGCCCATTCAGAGCTTCCAGTACCTGTCCCTCCGCGAGACCTCCGTCCTTGCTGCGAACTACGACCGCCGTAACGCCCTCCCCGAAATCCGGGTGAGGTACGCCGATGACGGCGCTCTCGATCACGCCCGCCAGCGCATCGATTTCGCTTTCGATTTCCTTCGGATAGACATTGAGGCCTCCGGTGATCACGAGGTCCGTGCCGCGGCCGAGGATGTGCACATAATCCCTCTGATCGATTTTGCCGATGTCGCCCGTTATGAAGAAGCCATCGTCGCGGAATTCGGTCCTGGTCTTCTCCGGCATCCGCCAGTAGCCCTTGAACACGTTCGGACCCTTGACCTCGATCATGCCGACGCTCTCGCGCGGCAGTTCCTTTCCGGTCTCCCGATCGGTGACGCGGACTGAAACTCCTCGCAGCGCAGGGCCGACAGCACCGGGAACGCGTTCGCCGTCATAGGGGTTCGATGTGTTCATGCCGGTCTCCGTCATGCCGTAACGTTCGAGCACGGCATGACGGGTGCGGGCCGACCACTCGCGGTGAGTGTCGGCGAGTAGCGGAGCCGAGCCGGAAATAAACAGTCGCATGTGCCGAGTGGAATCTTTCGTCACTGCCGGATATTGCAGCAGGCGAGTGTAGAAAGTTGGAACGCCCATCAGTACGGTGGCTTTGGTCATCATCCTGATGACAGTATCCGGATCGAACTTCGGAAGAAAAATCATCGAAGCGCGTGCAAACAGCGTGACGTTGCTGGCAACGAACAATCCGTGAGTGTGATAGATCGACAGCGCGTGGATCAGCACGTCCTTCTCGGTGAAGCGCCACGCATCTGCCAAGCTTAAAGCGTTCGATGTCAGATTATCGTGCGTCAGCATCGCCCCTTTGGATCGCCCGGTTGTGCCTGACGTATAGAGGATCGCTGCAAGGTCGTCGCCCCCGCGCACAATCGTGATGAAGTCCGGCTTTGTCGCCGTGGTGGCGTCGGTCAGTGATCCCTTGCCCTTGGCGTCCAGCGTCTCGACCGTGGCGTTCACCTTCGATGCGATCACCTGGATGCCCTCCGCCTTCGAGGGGTCGCAGACCACCAGCGCCGGCTCGGCGTCGATGATGAAGAAGTCGAGTTCGTTGAGCGTATAGCCCGGATTGAGCGGCAGATAGATCGCGCCGGCACGAACGGTCGCGAGATAGAGCGCGAGATTTGGCACCGACTTTTCGACCTGTACCGCCACGCGATCACCCGGCCTGACGCCACGGGCCACCAGGACGTTAGCCAGCTGTCCCGAGAATGCGATCAGATCACCATAGCTAATGCGGCGTCCTTCCGGGGTTTCGATCGCGAGTCGGTCCGCGTCGTCGAGATCGTCGAACAGGCGCGAAAACAGGTTGGCGTTCATGACGGTTTCCCGTTAGCGATCATATATCCGCAGCGCGATTACGGTGGCGGCGGCAGGTTTGGATAACAAGGTTGCTCTTTGCAAGGCAGCCGATGAGCGGGCAGGCGGCCCGGCTCCCGTTTTTGTGAAGCGGATATCTCGCACGCCGGAGATGATGTGCGGGAATGCTGTCGAGTTCTATCGTAGAATATCTACAGGCTTCCTTACCTGACGGGGCAAGTGAATATCTGGATGGAGCCATGACGAGAATTTCAGCCGATGATCGCCTGGCCGTATCTCAACCCGCCAAGGCGATCCAGCCGGCGTGGGTACGTATTTTTCACTGGATCAATGCCGCGGCGATGATCGTGATGATCCTGTCGGGCTGGCAGATCTACAATGCCTCGCCGCTATTCGATTTCACCTTCTCGCCTTTTGTCACGCTTGGCGGATGGCTCGCGGGCGGACTGCTGTGGCACTTTGCGGCGATGTGGCTGTTAATGGTCAACGGCCTCATCTACCTCGTGCTGGGTTTTGCCACCGGACGCTTTCGTCGCAAGCTGCTGCCGATTACGCCCTCGGGCGTGGCCGCGGATGCCAGGGCTGCGCTGACCGGCAAGCTGCGGCACGACGATCTATCGCGGTATAACCAGGTGCAGAAGCTCCTGTACGTGCTCGTCATCGTCGTCGGGATCGTGGTGGTGCTGTCGGGTCTTGCGATTTGGAAGCCGGTCCAGTTTCAATGGCTGACGGCGTTGTTCGGCGATTATGACCTCGCGCGCTATGTGCATTTCATCTGCATGGAGCTGATTGTGGCCTTTCTAGTCGTACATGTCGCGCTCGCGCTGCTGGTGCCAAAGAGCCTGCGCGCCATGATCATCGGGCGTTAGCGTGTGTTCTGCAAACTTGGATCCCGGTTTTGCGATCAGAATACGCGCAAGTTATTGAATAAGAGCATTTCTTGCGGCTACCCGGAGTCCCGTTAGCCGGAAAATGCTCTAGGAGAATTTGAGCCATGCGCCGTTTCCGTTCGCTTCTGATCCCGGGCGTCGACAAGCAGCTTCTGGTCCAGGACGCCGCGAAATTGCTGCCAGATCCGGCACGCCGCCGCTTCATCTCGGGCGGGGCGAGCCTCGGTGCACTGACGTTCCTGACCGGATGTGAGGTATCCGACAGTTTCTCGGCGGAACGCCTGCTGATTCAGATTTCGAAGTTCAACGACAAGGTGCAAGCCGCGATTTTCAACCCGAACACACTGGCGCCGACCTATACGAAGGCCGACATCACGCGGCCGTTTCCGTTCAACGGCTACTATCCCGAGGCAGAGGCGCCTGATATCGACGGCGAGGACTACAAATTCGAGGTGCGTGGCCTTGTCGACAACAAGAAATCATGGGCGCTCGATGAACTTTATCAGCTGCCGGAAGCCACCCAGATTACGCGGCACGTCTGCGTCGAGGGCTGGAGCGCGATCGGAAGCTGGAGCGGGACGCCGCTGCGCGATTTCCTCAAATTGATCGGCGCTGATACGAGCGCGAAATATTGCTGGTTTCAGTGCGCCGACGTCGACGGCTATAACAGCCCGCTGGACATGGCGACAGCCTTGCATCCGCAGACCCAAATGGCCTTCAAGTTCGACGGAGAAATCCTGCCGCGCAAGTACGGCTATCCGATGAAGATCAGGGTCCCGACCAAGCTCGGATTTAAGAATCCGAAGTATGTGATCGCGATGGAAGTCACCAACGACTACAAGGGCGGCTATTGGGAGGATCAGGGTTACAATTCCTTCAGCGGTCTTTGATGTGACTGGCCGCCGTCGGTAGCTGCTGCTATATAAGGGCGACAGCATCGACGTTTTCCCGAAATCCTGATTCCGCAGCGGAGATTCCCCATGATCGCTCGTGCCCTGTTCGCGACGACGGCTTTTCTTGCCTTGAGCGTGACCGCGGTTTCTGCCAATTCGGCCAAGGCTCTGCTGAAAAACGCCGAAGGCGCTGACGTCGGGAAGGTTGAACTGATGCAGGTCAATGACGGTGTTCTGCTCAAGGTCACTCTGAAAGGCCTGCCGCCCGGCGATCACGCATTCCACATTCACGCGGCCGGCAAATGCGAGGCGCCATTCACGTCGGCAGGGGGGCACTTCAATCCGGATAGCAAGAAGCACGGCATGATGGCGGCGGATGGCCATCACGCCGGAGACCTGCCGAACATCGTCATACCTGCCTCCGGCGAATTAAAGCTCGAAGTGGTCAGTACCGCCATCACACTGGACAAGGATAAGCCGAATTCGGTTCTGAAGCCGGACGGCACGGCCATCGTCGTTCACGCGGCACCCGACGACTACAAGACCGATCCGACCGGCGAGGCCGGGGGCCGCATCGCCTGCGGCGTCATCGAGTAGAACTGCCAAAGATTGCGACTCGCTGTTGGCCGTGGGCGTTTCGCCGCGACGGCTCCGATTCTTGCCGGCCATAGCGATGTTGCGCGCACTGTGACGGCTCCTCACGGCAGAACAATACGGTGCAAAGGCGTCTTGCCAACAGCGCAACACCGTCCTAGCAATCGGCTCAACATGCGATGTCATCATCGGTCTTGCGTCGGGCATCCAGGCCGTCCTGCCTTGCAGGCAGGTGGTTAGCCTGGGTTCGGCGGCAATACACGCTCGCTTTCCCGGTCATGACGAAGTTCTGAGGATTTGTGATGGCGACCTACAAGCTGCTTCTCCTGGCCGGCGACGGCATCGGCCCCGAGGTCATGGGGGAGGTGAAACGGCTGATCGGCTGGCTTGACGCGCAGGGGATTGCCAGGTTCGAGACCGAGGAAGGGTTGGTGGGCGGCGCATCCTACGATGCCGACAAGGTCAGCATCACCGACGCCACCATGGCGAAGGCGCTCGCCGCCGACGCCGTGTTGTTCGGCGCGGTCGGCGGCCCGAAGTGGGATTCGGTGCCCTACGAGGTGCGCCCGGAGGCCGGCCTGTTGCGGCTGCGCAAGGACCTCGCGCTCTATGCCAATCTTCGTCCGGCGATCTGCTATCCGGCGCTCGCGGAGTCTTCGAACCTGAAGCCCGAGGTGGTCGAAGGTCTCGACATCATGATCGTGCGCGAACTGACCGGCGGCGTCTATTTTGGCGAGCCGAAGACCATTACCGATCTCGGCAACGGCCAGAAGCGTGCCGTTGATACGCAAGTCTACGACACCTATGAAATCGAACGTATCGCGCGCGTTGCCTTCGATCTCGCGCGCAAGCGCCGCAATAAGCTGACCTCGATGGAAAAGCGCAACGTCATGAAATCCGGCGTGCTATGGCACGAGGTCGTGACGCAGGTTCACCAGCGCGAATACAAGGACGTCGCGCTGGAGCATCAGCTCGCGGATTCTGGTGGTATGCAACTCGTGCGTTGGCCGAAGCAGTTCGACGTGATCGTCACCGACAACCTGTTCGGCGATATGCTCTCGGACATCGCGGCGATGCTCACCGGCTCGCTCGGCATGTTGCCGTCCGCGTCGCTCGGCGACATCGACCCGACAACCAAAAAGCGCCGCGCACTCTATGAGCCGGTGCACGGTTCCGCGCCCGATATCGCCGGTCAGGGTGCCGCGAATCCGATTGCGATGCTGGCCTCGTTCGGCATGGCGCTGCGTTATTCCTTCGACATGGGGGAACTGGCTGACAAGCTCGACGCCGCGATTGCTGCGGTGCTGGCCAAGGGCCTGCGCACGGCCGATTTGAAGTCCGAAGGTTTGACCGTGGTCAGCACATCCCAGATGGGGGAAGCGGTTGTGAAGGAGCTTCAGGCGCTGCATGCCTGAGCCTTGCTGCTATGTCTAAACAAAGAAACGCCCGGGCTATCCCGGGCATTTTTGCATGTCGTTGCCGCCGGGATGGCTCCCGCACGCGGCGTAGAACGATCAGTAGAGCGGGAATCTGGTCGGATATCCGCCGAGATCGGCCGGCGAACTGAGTGGCTGCCGGTCGATCGGCCGGTTCAGGTTCTCGCGGGCGAACGAGGGATAGCCGACGGCAGGCGGAAAGGCATAGTCGGTGTATTTGCGCTCGCCCGGCAACACCTCGGTGCCCGCATCCAGCCATGAGCGTTTGGAAATGTAGATACGAGTGCGAGGGCCGGACTGGTACGACACGTTGGGGCCGCTCGGGCCGTAGGCGTCGCCGCGGTCGTGCCTTGGCTGGGCACTCGCGCCGAAGGCGCTGAACCCAACGAGGGCGGCCGCCGCAAGCAACAGCGCGATGGTTTTCGCAGCCCCGGTCGCGGTGGAGTATTTCAAGGTCATCACGCCCTCATGAATCCGTGTGATCGCCTTTTTACCGTCCAGCGGCCTCGCGCCACAAGCCCAATCGGGCCACACATTGCGAGAATAATGCCGATCAGGACGAAATGTTGCTTCGAACCCGGTGCGGTCCTGGTTCAACAGTTTCGGAAGTCCGCCTTGAGAACTCGCCGCTGCCTTGAAGTGGATCGCCGCCCGATTGGTCGATGTGATTTAAATTCCTGTTTTCAATGAACTATCGAGCTTCGGCACGGGCGTGTGTCCGTGCACTCGTCCATCGCCCACAAGGTGCGTCCTGTATTGGTGAGCTGATGCCCCGGAACCGTGCGCCCCGGACGGGGAAGCCGCGCTAGCCGGGTGGACTTTGTCAGATGAGCGGTTGAATCGGTCACGTCGGAACGAGGGCCGGCGTTGTCTTAATGACGTTTCTCGCTTAGAAGCGCAGCGTCTTCCCTTGTCTCGCGCCGAGGCGACAAGGGGGTGATTTTCTTCGGAGAGTGAACGATGGGTTACAAAGTCGCGCTGGTCGGAGCGACCGGCAATGTCGGGCGTGAAATGCTCAACATTCTGGACGAGCGGAAATTCCCCGCGGACGAGGTGGTGGCGCTGGCCTCGCGCCGCAGCGTCGGCACCGAAGTCTCCTACGGCGACAAAACCCTGAAAGTCAAAGCGCTGGAAAATCACGATTTCGGCGACACCGATATTTGCCTGATGTCGGCTGGCGGCGCCGTGTCGAAGGAATGGTCGCCCAAGATCGCGGCGGCCGGCGCGGTCGTGATCGACAACTCGTCAACGTGGCGGATGGACCCCGATGTGCCGCTGATCGTGCCCGAGGTCAACGCGGATGCGGTCGCGAGCTTTGCCAAGAAAAACATCATCGCCAATCCGAACTGCTCGACGGCGCAGCTTGTAGTGGCGCTGAAGCCTTTGCACGACAAGGCCGTCATCAGGCGCGTCGTGGTCGCGACCTATCAGTCGGTTTCAGGCGCCGGGAAGGACGGGATGGACGAGCTGTTCGCGCAGACCAAGGCGGTCTACACCGCGAGCGAGCTCGTCGCCAAGAAATTCCCGAAGCGTATCGCCTTCAACGTCATCCCTGAGATCGACGTGTTCATGGAGGACGGCTACACCAAGGAAGAGTGGAAGATGATGGCGGAGACCAAGAAGATTCTTGATCCCAAAATTAGGCTGACCGCGACCTGCGTTCGCGTGCCGGTGTTCATCGGCCACTCGGAAGCGGTCAGCATCGAGTTCGAGAATCCGATCACCGCGGACGAGGCACGCCGCATCCTGCGCAATGCGCCGGGTTGTCTTGTCATCGACAAGCATGAACCCGGTGGCTACGTCACGCCGTATGAATCGGCGGGAGAAGATGCCACTTACATCAGCCGCATCCGCGAGGATGCGACGGTGGAGAACGGTCTGTCGATGTGGGTCGTGTCAGACAACCTGCGCAAGGGCGCGGCGCTCAACGCCATCCAGATCGCCGAGTGCCTGATCAACCGCAAGCTGATCAGCGCCAAGCAGAAAGCCGCCTGACTTCTAAGGCGCTTTTCGGCGAAGCGTTGTTTCGACTGTCGAACGGACGTTCCTCGCTTCTGATTCAATCCGAAGCGAGGCTGTGTCGTGGAACCGGGTGATCGACTCCGTGTTGCCGGCGGAAGCGGTCAGGCCCAGGCGCGCTCGCGTTTCGCCTTCTTCTCGTAGGCGTCGATCGCCGGCTTTTTTTCCATCGTCAGGCCGATGTCGTCGAGACCGTTCAGCAGGCAATGCTTGCGGAACGGGTCGATTTCGAATGTCGCAGTGCCGCCGTCCGGTCCCCGGATTTCCTGCCTGACCAGATCGATGGTCAGCGTCGCGTTGGCGCCGCGTTCGGCGTCATCGAACAGCTTGTCGAGGACGGCTTGCGTCACACGGATCGGCAGGATGCCGTTCTTGAAGCAGTTGTTGTAGAAGATGTCGCCGAACGAGGTGGAGATCACACAGCGGATGCCGAAGTCGAGCAGCGCCCATGGCGCGTGCTCGCGCGACGAGCCGCAGCCGAAATTGTCGCCGGCGACGAGGATTTTGGCGTTGCGATAGGCTGCCTTGTTGAGAACGAAATCCGGATTCTCAGAGCCGTTCTCTTTGTAGCGCTGTTCCGAGAAAAGTCCTTTGCCAAGGCCGGTACGCTTGATGGTCTTCAGGTACTGTTTCGGAATGATCATGTCGGTATCGACATTGATGATCTTCAGCGGCGCCGCGACGCCTTCCAGCGTTGTGAACTTGTCCATGACCGGAGTCCTCGTGAGCAGCCCGTTCTAGCCCGATCCCGGCCTCGATCCAAGGTCCAATCATGCAGGGCTAAAGCATGATCCCGACCCGAAGGGCCGCGCCAGCGCAAAGTGGAAACCGGTTTTCGGTTAAGATCATCCTCAATTAAAAGGATGAGGCCAGAGTCTTGCTCAACGGAGTTGGAGCAGATCCTAGCCTGCCGCCTCCGCCTCGATCGCTTCCATGTCGGCATCGGACAGCCCGAAGTGATGGCCGATTTCGTGAATCAGCACATGAGTGATGATATGGTCGAGCGTTTCATCGTGCTCGGCCCAGTAATCGATGATCGGACGGCGGTAGAGCCAGATCAGATTAGGCAGCCTGGCAACGTCATCCTGGCTCTGGAACGGCAGACCCGTGCCCTGGAACAATCCCAGCAGATCATATTCACTGTCGGCTTTCATCTCGTCCAGCAACTCGTCGGTCGGGAAATCCTCGACGCGGATGATGAGGCCTTCGCACAGGCGCCGGAAGCGCCCGGGCAGGCGCGCAAACACCTCGTGCGCCCTGGTTTCCATGTCAGCCAGCGAGGGGGCTTTGGCGGAGGTCCACATGGCACTTTGTTTAACTCGCGTTTCACCGTGAGAGCAGGGTTTTTTGCGGTCCGGGCCGTCTTGCGGTTGACGCGGTCGCGGCAATCGGAGACCGTTCGCGGGGAGCAGGAGTGATCGGGGCGCAGCCATGGATGTCAGGATGACAGCGGGGGGGCTTGTGACGGGAGCTGCGACGCTGCTGTTGCTGCTGGTGCCGGGGACGTTGCTGTTTATGTACAGCGCTCAGGCTCAAACCACCGCGCGGAGCACGGATCGTGCCGTATCGTCTGACACGTCGGCCCACGCCCGCAAACGGCGACCGCGCGTGCGGATCTATCGCGAGGATGAGCGCGGGGTTTATCCGAGCTATAATCCGGGTTCCGACGCGGTACGCGACTGCACCGCGCATTACGTGCAGGAATTCCGACCGAGCGGGACAGTGATCGTTCCGAGAATGAGCTGTTACTGGCGCCACGGCTGACTCTTCGATCCAAGCGCGGTTTTGCCGGATGGCCGTGAATCGCGGGAATTCGGTAACGCTAACCGCACATACAATGCATGTTTGCCGCGGGTATATTCACGTCGCGTTCACTTCCCCGCTCATAGCCTGTCACTCGCGTCTCGCTCGCGCGTCGCGGCGGCGATGGAATGATCTGCTGACGTCGCGGTTACTTGTTCCACCCACGGAGGTCTAAATGTTTTTGAAGAAAATTTTAGGATTGGCCGCTCTCGGCGCGCTTCTGATTGTCGCGGGTCCCGCGCAGCAGGCGCAGGCGGCGACTCCGGTCAGCCCAGGCATCGCCGTCGGACAAAGCGACGCTGGCAAGCTGACAACCAAGGTGCACCACATCAACGGGCAGCCCCACCATCAGAGCCACCATGGGCGGAACCTACGCCATCGTCAGCAGCATTGGCGGAACCATCATCATCACTATAACCACCATCATCACCATAACCACCATAACCATCACCACCATAACCATCACAATGATAACGATCGTAACATTCTAAACGGTCACCGGTACTGATGATACCGGAGCTTATGGCAAAGCCAGCTCCGTAAATGGTCGAGCAGGCCCGCTATGCGGGCCTGCTTTTTGAAGCGGCGTGGATCTCCTGAGAAAGAGTGTCATAACGACAGTACGCGTCGACCCACGGAGAAATCGCCATGAAAAGATATCTGGGCGTGAGTCTCGCTGCAGCAATCGTTGCGTTGTGTGGCATCGCATTAGTTAAAAGCGCGAAGGCCGCCCCTCGCTTGGGCGCTGTCGCCACGCAGCCGGTGACACCGACCGAGGTTGGCTCGGCTCGGAGCACCCATCGTCCGCACCATGAAAATCGCTACAGGCATCATCGCGCGCGCGTGTACGTACGTGGTCCTTATCGACCTTACTATGGACGGCCAGATTACTACGCGCCGCGAGGACCGGCTCCGTTCTTTCCGTTCGGCTTCGGCTACGGCCTCGATCCGTCCTGGTGAGGTGAGGGCTGCTGTCGCAACTCATCCAAATCGGATCGCATATTTTCTCTGTAGGCTGGAAAAAAGCTGAAATATCCGACGCCAGGTAGTCGGAGTCGGTGTCAATGCCGATCAGATCGGTAACCGCGCTTTCTTCGCCGCATCGTAGATTTCGATACGCAGGATCGGAAAACGTGACTTTAAGTCGGTCGCGGCCTGCTTCGCCTGGGCCAGCGTCTCGAACTGGTTTTTGAAATGCCCATCCACCTGCAGCGTAAAGCCGGCTTCGGGCGGCACGTCGGCACGCAGGACCGGACGGGATACCGGTTTGGTCGTCGTAGCGGCAGGCGTCGGCGGCACAGCCGTGGGCGCCGGAATCGGCGCGGTGATTATGGGAGCCGGTTTCAGCGGCAAGGTCAGAGCATCGCGCGGCGTGGTCACAATCGGCTTCTCAGCTGCACGCGGCGCGGCCTTGCTGCTACTCTTCACGACCTCCACCGGCCTCGCGACTTTGACTTTTGCGGACGCCAGCTTGGCAGGCGTCCTTGTGGGCGTCTTTGCCGATGCCTTCGTATTGCCGGATGGGCGCGACATTTTTTCTGCCTTGCGGGCAGGGGTTTTGGTCTTGGCTGTTTTCATGACGTCGTTACGACTGACGGAATTTTCCGGCGAAGGCAACCCACCAGTTGAGGCAAGCTTGATTCGCCGTCGCATCCTCGTTGATAGCTTGTTCGATCGGTGATCGAGCGGAACTGATCGGAAGGCCCGCCTTGCCAGACGAATGTGCACGGGGTTTCCGGACACCTGTTTCGTTCGACAAAAAGCGACGCGGCACGCTCGCCTCGATCACACGGCTGTGTTGTGCTTCATTGCGGTGTCGAGTGCAAGACCATCGCGCAAACTGCGGCAATAACTTTCTTTCGAGTTATCGATCCCTCCGTCGTCCGGAGCCGGCTTAACACCACTGAGCGAAAGAACGCTCAATGCCATTCGCGGATATCGACGAAATGTCCTGCGATTGCAGCCGCTGCCGCCATTGAGGGCGACACGAGATGTGTGCGGCCCTTGAAACCTTGCCGACCCTCGAAATTGCGATTCGAGGTCGAAGCGCAGCGTTCATCCGGCTTCAGTTTGTCGGGATTCATTGCAAGGCACATCGAGCAGCCAGGTTCGCGCCATTCGAAACCAGCCTTGATGAAGATCTTGTCGAGGCCTTCTGCCTCCGCCTGTTCCTTCACCAATCCTGAACCGGGTACGACCATGGCATTGACGTTGCCGTTGACCGTCCGGCCATCCGCGATCTTCGCAGCGGCGCGCAAGTCTTCGATGCGACCGTTGGTGCAGGAGCCGATGAAGACGCGGTCAAGCTTGATGTCGGTAATTCTCGTGCCAGGGCTCAAGCCCATGTAGTGCAGCGCACGTTCCTTCGAAAGCCGCTTGGCCTCGTCCGCGATGTCGGCGGGGTTCGGCACCTTGCCGGTTACCGCGATCACGTCCTCAGGACTGGTGCCCCAGGTCACGATCGGCGGCAGCCTGGCGGCGTCGAGCCGTATCTCGTGATCGAAATGCGCACCGTCGTCGCTGCGCAGCGTCTCCCAGTATCGCATCGCCGCATCCCAATTGGCGCCCTTCGGCGTTTTCGGCCGGCCTTTCAGGAATTCGTATGCCTTCTCGTCCGGCGCTATGAGGCCGGCGCGCGCACCGCCCTCAATCGACATGTTGCACACCGTCATGCGGCCTTCCATCGACAGCGCGCGCACCGCCTCGCCGGCATACTCCAGTACGTAGCCGGTTCCGCCCGCGGTGCCGATCTCGCCGATGATGGCGAGGATGATGTCCTTGGCGGTGACGCCGTCCGGCAGCTTGCCGTCGACCACTGCGCGCATGTTCTTCGCTTTTTTCTGGATCAGCGTCTGGGTCGCCAGCACATGTTCGACCTCGGAAGTACCGATGCCGTGCGCCAGCGCACCGAACGCGCCGTGGGTCGAAGTGTGGCTGTCCCCGCAGACGATGGTGGTGCCGGGCAGGGTGAAGCCCTGCTCGGGGCCGATCACGTGAACGATGCCCTGTCGCTTGTCGAACTCGTTGTAGTACTCGATGTCGAAATCCCTGGCGTTCTGCGCCAGCGTGGCGATCTGTTCGGCGCTCTCAGGATCGGGATTTGGCTTTGAGCGATCGGTGGTCGGGACGTTGTGATCAACCACCGCGAGCGTCTTCTCCGGCGCATGAACCTTGCGTCCGGCTACGCGCAGGCCTTCAAATGCCTGAGGTGACGTCACTTCATGGACGAGATGACGGTCGATGTAGATCAAACAGGTGCCGTCCTCGGCCTCGTGCACCAGATGATCGTTCCAGATCTTGTCGTACAGGGTTGTCGGTTTGGACATGGACGTAAACCTATTGGAATTCTTTGAGCAGGTCGCGCGAGGAGACGCGCGAGACAATCACCGACGCGAGTGAGCGGCCTCAGGTCGCCGAAGTCGCGAACCGTCCGAAGAAGCGTCCGGGCAAACGGCTGCGGTCGTCGAGCACGATGCGGGCTGTGAACCGGCCGATGTCGCTGCTGATCTGATCCGTAACCATTGTGTCTTTTACCATGGCGGTAGCCGCCGCGACAATCAAACGACCGACAGCGTTCCGGATAGATAGTCGTGCTCGCGGCAATAAAAAAGCGCGGCCGGCGCCGCGCTTTCGGAAACCTTTGGAAGCGAGTCGGCCTGCGCTCAGCTCGTCGCAGCCGCGCGGTCCGTCTTCTTCTCAACAATGCGGGCCGACTTGCCGCGCAGTTTGCGCAGATAGTACAGCTTGGCGCGACGCACCTTGCCGCGGCGCACCACCTTGATGGAGTCGATCATCGGCGACATCACCGGAAACACGCGCTCGACGCCCTCGCCGTAGGAAATCTTGCGGACCGTGAAGCTCTCATTGAGTCCGCCGCCGGAGCGGCCGATGCAGACGCCTTCATAGGCCTGCACGCGGGTCCGCTCGCCTTCCACCACCTTGACGTTGACAATCACGGTGTCGCCGGGGCCGAACTCCGGAATGGTCTTGGTCGCCGACAGCTTGTCGAACTGCTCTTTTTCGAGCTGCTGAATGATGTTCATCGAAATCTCCATCGGCGGCGCGCCCCTCCGGCCGTTTGAGGGGGCTGCGCGGAATTCGTCTGTCCAGTGGCGCGCATTTCGCAAAAGTGGATACCCGGTTTTGCGAAAAGAATACGCACAGCTCAACGAGCTAGAGCATTTTCTAAAGGCAAACCGGATTCCACTTTGCCTGAAAATGCTCGCTGCGCGGATTTGGGCTCCTATACGGCAAAGCGGGCGCGTTGTCACCCGTCTGTCTTGCTTTTTGGCGGATTTTGCCTGTTCCTTGCCGCCCAGAGGTCCGGACGGCGCGCCTCCGTCAAAGCTTCGGCCTTAGCCCTTCGCCAACCGGCCACCTTGGCATGGTCGCCGGACAGCAGAACGTCCGGGATCGGCCGGCCCTCGAAGTCCTGCGGGCGAGTGTACTGGGGATATTCCAGAAGCCCGTGCGAAAAACTTTCATCCTCACCCGATTCCGCCTTGCCCATCACCCCCGGCAAAAGCCGGACGCAAGCGTCGATCAGCGCCATCGCCGCGATTTCCCCTCCCGACAGCACATAATCTCCGATCGACACCTCCTCGAGCCCGCGGGCTTCAATGACCCGCTGGTCCACCCCTTCGAAGCGTCCGCAGACGATCAGCGGCCCGGGACCGGCCGCGAGTTCCATCACCCACGACTGGGTCAATGGCCGACCGCGCGGACTCATCAGAAGGCGCGGTCGGTCCGGCGAGGTCTCCACTGAGTCGATGGCCTTGGCCAGCACGTCGGCACGCAGCACCATACCCGGGCCGCCGCCGGCCGGGGTATCATCGACGCTGCGGTGGCGGTCGGTGGCGGAACTGCGGATGTCGTGGATGTCGAGCGCCCATAAGCGGGTCGTCAGCGCTTTTCCGGCGAGGCTGATGCCGAGCGGTCCCGGAAACATCTCGGGAAACAGGGTCAGGACGGTCGCGCGCCACATGGACTAGCACCAGGAGATAATCACGTAACGGCGTCATACGTGGGCTTGACCCGCGTATCCATCAAACGATGGATCGCCGGATCAAGTCCGGCGATGACGGCAGAATACGAAGCACCCGCCGGGTATGTCACGCCTGATCTGGCTCCTCGCCATCGATCTCGCCGGGCATCTCGATCACCACGCGCCCGCCGGCGATGTCCACGATCGGCACCACGGCATCAGTGAACGGCAGCATCAGGGTCGGACCGTGCGCAAGCGCGATCTCGATGATGTCGCCGGCGCCGAAATTGTGAATGGCTGCGACCGTTCCGATCTTCGTGCCCGCCGCATCAAAGGCGGCGAGACCGACGAGATCGGCGTGGTAAAATTCGCCTTCGTCCGTATCGGGCAGCTTGTCGCGTGCGACGTAGAGTTCAACGCCGTTGAGCCGCTCGGCCTCCTCGCGCGTGGTCACGTCCGTGAGCGTTGCAACGAGGTGATCCTTGGCCGCGCGCGCGTGCGTTACTTCAAGCTGCCGCGCGCCATCTTTCGTCGAGAGCGGGCCGTATTGCGTCACCGACATCGGGTCTTCCGTGAACGTCCACAGCCGCACCTCGCCGCGCAGGCCATGCGCGGCGCCGATCCGGGCGACGCACACGCGCGCCGTCATGCCGCTTCAGCCTCAGGACTTCGCGGCGGCTTCGGCCTGCGCCTTGCGCTCCTTGCGCGGCACGGCCTTCACGGGGTTGTTGCGTGGCGTGCGCTTCTTGACGCCGGCGGCATCAAGGAAACGGGCGACGCGGTCCGACGGCTGCGCGCCCTTGGCGAGCCAGGCCTTGACCTTGTCGAGGTCGAGCTTGAGCCGGTCGGCATTGTCCTTCGGCATCAACGGATTGAAATGGCCGAGCCGTTCGATGAAACGGCCGTCGCGCGGATAACGCGAATCCGCGGCGACGACATGATAAACCGGCCGCTTTTTGGTGCCGGCACGGGCGAGGCGGATCACGACGGGCATAAGGTTCTCCTTTTGAAGTCTGTCTGGTGAGTTTGTTGTGTCGTTATAGCGTTGGCGAAATGTGTGAAGCCGTTCGTCTCATTTCTTCTTCCGGGGGAAGCCGAGACCGGGCAGCGTCGGCTTGCCGGTCAGTCCGGTGAGGCCGGGAAGATTTGGCAGGCCACCGCGCAATCCGGCCGGCAGATCCTTCGGCAATTGCGGCAGGCCATCCGCGCCTTTTGGCATTTTCTCCGCAAGCGCTTTCATCTGCTCGGGACTCGGCATGCCGCCGCCGAAGCCCATGGCCTGCGCGATGCCGGCGAGGGGGCCGCGCTTGCCGGTCCCCATCATCTTCATCATGTCGGCCATGCCGCGATGCATCTTGAGGAGCTTGTTGATCTCCTCGACCTTCTGGCCGGCGCCGGCGGCGATGCGTCGTTTGCGGCTGGCTTTGAGGATTTCGGGATGCTTGCGTTCCTGCCGTGTCATCGAGTCGATCACGGCGACCTGACGCTTGATGATCCTGTCGTCGAGGCCGGCCGCGGCCATCTGGTTTTTCATCTTTGAGACGCCGGGCATCATGCCCATCAGGCCGGAGATGCCGCCCATTTTGGACATCTGCAGCAACTGCTCGCGCATGTCGTTGAGGTCGAACTGGCCCTTGCGCATCCTTTCGGTGGTGCGCGCGGCCTTTTCGGCATCGATGTTGGCGGAAGCCTTTTCGACCAGCGAGACCACGTCGCCCATGCCGAGGATGCGGCCGGCGATACGCGAGGGATGGAAATCCTCCAGCGCGTCGGTCTTTTCGCCGGTGCCGATCAGCTTGATCGGCTTGCCGGTGACTTGACGCATCGACAGCGCGGCGCCGCCGCGGCCATCGCCGTCGACGCGGGTCAGCACGATGCCGGTGAGGCCGACGCGCTCATCGAACGACCGCGCGAGATTGACCGCATCCTGTCCGGTCAGCGAATCCGCGACCAGCAGCACTTCGTGGGGGTGGGCGGCGGTTTTGATGTTCGCCGCCTCCGACATCATCTCGTCATCGAGCGTGGTGCGGCCGGCGGTGTCGAGCAGCACCACATCGTAGCCGCCGAGCTTGCCGGCCTCCAGCGCGCGGCGAGCGATCTGCTCAGGTTTTTGCCCCGCGACGATTGGTAGCGTCTTGATATCGAGATCGCGTCCGAGCACCGCGAGCTGCTCCATCGCCGCCGGACGATAGATGTCGAGCGAGGCCATCAGGACTTTGCGTTTATCCCGCTCGGTCAGCCGCCGCGCCAGTTTAGCGGTCGTGGTGGTCTTGCCCGAGCCTTGCAGGCCGACCATCATGATGATGATCGGCGGCACGGCATTGAGATCGATGGTCTGGCCATCGGAACCGAGCGTGGCGATCAGTTCGTCATGAACGATCTTCACCACCATCTGGCCCGGCGTCACCGATTTAACGACGGTGGCGCCGACCGCCTGTTCGCGGACCCTGTCGGTAAAACTGCGCACCACGTCGAGCGAGACGTCGGCCTCCAGCAGGGCCCGGCGCACCTCGCGCATGGCGGCATCGACATCGGCTTCCGTCAGCGCGCCGCGCCGCGTCAGCCGATCGAGAATGCCGCCGAGCCGTTCCGACAGATTGTCGAACATGCCTGCTTTTCCTTTTTACCTCGCCCTGCTCTTCTGCGGGGAGAGGTCGCCGCGCCTTCGCGGCGGGTAGGGGACCCAGGTACCGCGCTCAACTCGTCCGCGGGATTCGCGGGAGAAAACGCTCACCCCAGAGCTATCGCGTGTTGATTTTTGGCGATCGCCAAAATCAACAGTCATTCCAAAACACAACTACGCCCGAGGGCGCACAGCGCTGTCGGGCGTTGACCTCCGGCCCCTGCGGCCGGTCGGCGGGTCGAAAAGGAAGTCTTTTCGAGAATTCGGGCGGATTTACAGGCACCGGCCTGCCCGAGTCAAGCTGATCGGGCGGGCCACGCCTTATGGCGCCCCCTTGATCTCCCAGGAGACGCCGACCGTCACGCGGAGCGTTTCTTCGCCGGGCGCGATGGCGGCCTCCGCGGCCATCGGCGCCGCAGCACGGCGGTACATCACCGGCACCGCGCTCCCGTGCTCCGCAATGCTGATCGGCCCGCCGAGCGAGACGCCCGCAGCCTTGGCATAGATCTCCGCCTTGCGCCGGGCGTCGACGATCGCCTCGGCCCGCGCGTCGTCGAGCAGCTTCGATGCGTTGGAGACCATGAAATTGATACTGCCGATGTCGTTGGCGCCGGCCGCAGTGACCGCATCGATCACCCCGGCCATTTTGCTGATGTCACGCAGCTTGACGGTGACGCGGTTGGTGGCGCGGTAGCCGGAGAGGACGTTGGATCCCGAGCGATTTTGATTGGTAAATTGTGGCTGCAGCGACAATTGCGAGGTCTGATAGTCTTTTTCGGCGATGCCCGCGCTTTTCAGCGCCGCGAGCACCTTGCCCATGGCGGCATTGTTGGCTTCGAAAGCGTCGCGCGCATTCTTGGCGTCGGTCGTGACCCCTGCCTCGATCTGAGCAAGATCGGGCGGCGCGGAGATTGTGGCCTCGCCGGTTACCGAGATTGCTGGTGGTGGCACATCGGCTTGCGCGGGCACCGAGATCAAAGCGGCGATAGTAGCAGCGGCGATGGCGAGCTGGATCCGGTTCTGCATGACGGTTCTCATTTCAGCGGGACATAGACATCAATGATCAGATTGTCTTCCTCGGTCTTCAATGGATCGGTCTTGTACTCCTCGATGAAGGTGTCCTTGGCCTCAAGCTTCTTGTCGTCGAGGGTATTCGTAATCGCCTCATAGGTGTTGTCCATGTTGTCGTAGGAGCCGCGATGTACGAACTTCAGCGCCTTGCCCTCCGGTGATTTACCCATGCTGACGTTCTTGGGCAGATCCCTGATCTCTTGATCGACGGGGATTTCCGCCAGAAACGAGAAGCCGTTATCGTCCGTTGAGGTATAGACGATCATCATGTTGCCGGCAGGCTTGATGCCCTGCTTGTCGAGAACGGCGGCCAGCGACTTGAACGAATCAATGAGCGTCTCGAATGCGTTTTCCCAGGTGGCGTTGTTGCGCAACGTCAGGACGGTCTTCGGGGCCAGCGTATGTTCTTCGCCGAAAGGATCGGCCGTCTGCACGGGCGCGGTCACCGGCGGCTTCGGGGCTTCGGCGGTCGGATTTTTCGGCGTCTGCACTTCGGCAGGGGGCGGGACCGGCGTGGCCGGTGTCGTCGTTCCGGGTGGGGTAGGTGTGGCTGGTGGAGCCTCTGCGGCCGGCGCAGTCGCGCCGGGAGGTGTCGCGGGCGGCGTCTCGGCCATCACGGCAGAGAGCCCGAACATCAAGGTCGCTGGGATCATTGCGATCGCGAATCGGCAAAAAGGGCGGGGGCGATTCATTGGTAGGGTCTCCCTGGTCGTGCTGGCCGATGTCCGCGAGACCCGGTCCTTAGCCGCTGTTACGGGCTGACTTATTACGATGCTTAACACGCGACGCTGACGTTCATCCCATGACAGAACAAAACAGATATGTCATGCCGCATCGTGGCGGGTGTGGGGCGCCGACACGGATTTGCGTTAGCGATGGCGGTCGTGAGTGACACTGGTCAACCGGCGCGCATTCGCCATATAAAGTCGCGGAAGGCGGATGCCGGAAAATGAACGCCGGAAACTGGAAAACCAATGGGCGCGCTCGCAAATCATGCTTTCAGCAAGATGAATGGGATCGGCAACGAGATCGTCGTTGTCGATCTTCGCGACAGCTCCGCCGCGGTCTCGGCCGAGGAGGCGCGTGCTGTCGCATCACCGGCGGGCGTTCCCTATGATCAATTGATGGTTCTGCAGCCCCCGCGGACATCGGGCACCGAGGCCTTCGTTCGCATCTACAATAATGATGGCTCGGAAGCCAATGCGTGCGGCAACGGCATGCGCTGTGTGGCGCGCCAGATCTTCGAGGCGACAGGTAAGGCCGCGCTGACCTTCGAAACGCGCGCCGGTCTTTTGAACTGCTGGCGAGACTCCGCGCCTGGTCTCTACACCGTCGACATGGGATCGCCAAAATTCGACTGGAGGGACATTCCGCTCGCCGAGGAATTCCGCGATACCCGCTATATCGAGTTACAAATTGGGCCGATCGACGCACCGGTGCTTCATTCGCCGTCCGTGGTTAGCATGGGTAATCCCCACGCGATCTTCTGGGTCGACGACATCGATGTCTACGATCTCGCCCGTTTCGGGCCGCTGCTGGAAAACCATCCGGTCTTTCCCGAGCGCGCCAACATCACGCTGGCGCATATCGTAGATCGCGATCACATCACGATGCGGACCTGGGAGCGGGGCGCGGGCTTGACGAAGGCTTGCGGTTCGGCTGCCTGCGCAACGGCGGTGGCGGCGGTGCGGCTCAAGCGGGCCAATCGCATCGTCCATGTCGCGCTTCCCGGCGGCAGCCTGACCGTCGAATGGCGCGAGCGCGACGATCATGTGCTGATGACCGGTCCGGCCGTATTCGAATATGAAGGTACCTTCGATCCGGCGCTGTTCGCGTCGGTGGCCTAATGTCAGTCGACATCATTACCTTCGGCTGCCGGCTCAACGCCTTCGAATCCGAAGTCATCCGTCGCAACGCGGAAGATGCTGGCCTTGACGAGGTCGTCATCATCAACAGTTGCGCTGTGACCAACGAGGCAGTGGCGCAAACACGGCAATCTATCCGCCGCTTGAGGCGCGAGCGACCTTCGGCGCGCATCGTCGTCACCGGATGCGCCGCGCAGATAGAGCCGGCGATGTTCGCGCAGATGGCCGAGGTCGATCGCGTGATTGGCAACGATGACAAAATGCGGAGTGAGGCGTGGCGTGCCGCACAGGTCGCATTAGCCGCGCCTGATGTGGAAATCACGGCCGAGAAGAAAATCGCGGTGGCCGATATCATGGCGGTGACCGAGATGGCGCCGCATCTCGTCGATGGCTTTCAAGGCGGACTGCCGCGCGCTTTTGTGCAGGTACAGAACGGCTGCGATCATCGTTGCACCTTCTGCATCATTCCCTTCGGACGCGGCAATTCCCGCTCGGTGCCGATGGACGCGGTCGTCGATCAGGTCCGCGCGTTCGTCGAGGCCGGTCACGCCGAGATCGTGTTGACCGGTGTCGACCTCACAAGTTATGGCGCCGATCTTCCGAGCGGAACGCGGCTGGGCGGGCTGGTAAAACAGATCCTGCGACACGTGCCGGAGATCAGGCGGCTCCGAATCTCGTCGATCGATTCGATCGAGGCGGATCGCGATTTGCTGGATGTCATCGCGAACGAGGAGCGGTTGATGCCGCATTTGCATCTCTCGCTGCAATCCGGAGACGACATGATCCTGAAGCGGATGAAGCGGCGGCATTCGCGCCGCGATGCCATCGATTTCTGCGCGCAGGTGCGGCGGCTGAGGCCGGAAGTCGCCTTCGGTGCCGACATCATCGCCGGCTTTCCGACTGAGACCGACGACATGTTCGCGCGGTCGCTGGACCTCGTTGCCGAATGTGATCTCACCTTCCTGCATGTGTTTCCATATTCGTCGCGGCCGGGGACGCCTGCGGCACGGATGCCGCCGGTCGCGGCCGAGGTGATCAGGGATCGCGCCAGGCAGTTGCGGGCGGCGGCGAGCGCGGCGCTGCGGCGGCGGCTCGCGGCGGAGGTCGGCGCGACGCGCCGAGTGCTGATCGAAAGCGCCATCCAAGGCCGTACCGAGCATTTTCTGCCGGTCGCAATTGTGGGAGCCGAGCCCGGCACCGTGCAAATGATGAGATTTTCAGGGCACGATGGTACTCGGCTGCTGCCTTGATCTTGTTTCCCCCGAAAACGATTTGGATCACTGAGCCTCGCGCCTCCCGGAGAGGCGCATCGCCACAGACGAATGAGGGCGAACGGACCTTTCATCATAGTGAGTAGAACGGTCGGCTGGCCGGATTCCGTTAACGATCGTTCCCGGCTTTTGCAACTGGAGGCGGAACCATGCTGGCGCGGCACGATTGATGTGATGCATCGTCAGGGCGGGACGCTGCTGTTAATGGTGAGACCGGCCAATGTTGCGAATGGTTATTTCCTGATCTCCGGGTAGGCGCGTGGTTCGGCTAGGTTTCGTCATTGGGTTCGTCGCCGTCATCGGAATTTTTCTTTCCGGTCTTGCGGCATGGCGGGCTCATGATCAGGAGTTGGCGATCGACAACATTGCGCTGTCGCGCGCGATCGATGTCCACGCCAGTCTGGTTCAGGAGCGTCTCATCGAACGAGAGCTTTTGGCGCGTGTCGCCTCGGGGCTGTTCCGGTCGCCATCCGCGGTGCAGGCCAACATGCTCCACCCATTGCGTGCTTCGATCTATGCCTTCAAGACTGATTTTGTCATTGCCTGGTGGGTCGCATGTCTTGAGCCGAATGAATTTCCGCAGGCTCATGATGTCCTGGCGGCGGCTGGATTTCCAGATTCCCAAATCCGGAGTTTTGACGACACCCCGCGCGATCTGCGGTCGCTCGACAAACCGATCGACGTAATAATGGATGTCGAACCCCAAGACGCGCAAACCACCGGCTTCTTAGGCCGCTCGCTCGATCAGCATCCGATCTTGGGGCCGATGTTCGCCCGAGCAATGCAAACCAAGACTTCCGTCGTATCGGATCCGCTCAATCTGATGGGGCGGAACGGGCCGATCGGGCTGGTCATCGCAACACCGGTTTTCCAGGAGGAAAGCGAGACAGCCGCCGGCTTTGTTACGTTCTCCTATAAACTGGCATCCTTGATGTTGACGAATGATGAGCTGTCGCTATTTTCCGTCGTCCTGAAAGATCCGCGCAACCCGGGCTCGGAATTGATTGCCGACGATAGCGGCAATGTCACCTCGCGTCTCGGGTGGGGGGCTAATCCCGTTCCGATGGTGCTCCGGACGGTGACCTTCGGCGGCAGGGACTGGTCGCTTGGCTATTACCCGAAAGTGAATGCCATGCACCGCGCGCAAAAACTGGCCGCGGTGGTGGCCGCGATCGGTCTTGCGTTGACAAGCATCATTTGCGGACTGTTCGGATATGTCGCCTATAATAATTTGCGGTTGAGCCGGGAGATTCAGGTTCGGATCGGCTTCGAGCGGCGATTGACTGCCGTCATCGATGAACTCAATCACCGTGTCAAAAACATTCTCGCAGTGATTCAATCGATCGTCACGCGTACGCTGCGGCACGGGTCCGACATCGAAGTCGCCCGAGAATTGCTGATTGGCCGGATCCATGCCATGTCCAATGTGGTTTCGCTGCTTAGCGAGAGCCAGTGGCAGGGCGTCAAACTGAGGGGATTGTTCGAGGCTCGCGCCATCCCTCACGTCGACCGCATCGCGATCCATGGTCCTGATATCACGGTCAGCGCGCGGGCGGCTCAGAGTCTCTCATTGCTGTTCTTCGAGCTGGCATCGCATTCCGACGAGGGACTCTCGCTGGTCGGCAAGCATCCGAATATTGTGGTGCATTGGGGGATCGAGGGCGAGGCCGACGAGGCGCTGTTTCATTTTCGGTGGGAAGAATTCAACACCAGTGCGGCGACAAGACGCGAGGATAGCGATTTTGGCATCATTCTGCTGGATCGCGTTGCGCCGGAGGCGCTGGGCGGCGTCTCCAAGCGGTACTTTACCGAGGTGAGCTATGTCTATGAACTCGCCGCTCCCATGGACACCGTCGTCGATTTGACCGAGCGAGATCGTACGATGCAGATTTCGAACCCAGCAAGTCCGACAAGCTCCGAATGAGCGGCGACCGCCGCCACTACCGCTCTCGGCCATTTGGATGCGCGGCGAGAATTATCGGCCGTTGCCGATTACGGCCCTGACGGTGTCGTCGGGTCCAAAATCCTCCGTGCCCTCGACATAAAGCAGGGCGCTCAGCTTCGATCGCGCGCGGTTGACGCGACTCTTGATGGTGCCGACTGCGCATCCGCAGATCTTCGCGGCATCCTCGTAGGAAAATCCTGAAGCCCCCACGAGGATCAAAGCCTCTCGCTGGTCCTGCGGCAATTTATCTAGCGCCGCCCTAAATTCTTCGAACTCCAGGTGAGCATTCTGGCTTGGCTGCGATTTCAGCGTTTTCGCATAGTTGCCATCTGAATCCTCGACCTCCCGCCGCCGCTTGCGATAGTCGGAGCGGAACAGGTTGCGAAGGATCGTGAACAGCCATGCCGGAAGGTTCGATCCTGGCTGAAATGAATCGATATTAGCAAGTGCGCGGAGCAGCGTTTCCTGCACGAGGTCGTCGGCTCGATCGCCATTTCCGCTTAACGAAATCGCAAAAGCGCGTAAGTTCGGCACCGATGCCAGAATTTCCTCGCGTAATGAATCTGTGAGAGGCATTAGTCCCTCCCGTCATTTTTTGCATCGAGATCGCCCGTTGGGGTTATGTGTGGTTTCCCGGGCTCAGATGCATCGAGCTTTCGAATTAATTCGGCAAACCGGTCGGGAACACCCTGCCTCACGACGTCGTCATACATGGCGCGAAGCTGATGGCCGATTCGGGATTGAATCTCGGCGTTGAGGCCGTCTTTGGCGGGTGATGGCTTTGAATCTTTCATGACTTCGCGCCCGAGTTTCAAGATATTGATAATACTGGAAATTCCTGTATTTCGCGCCGCTTCCACGGACCTCGTATGAAAGCCTAATTCAATGATGATGCGAAAGTTCCGGGTCCGGGGAACTTTTGTGATGCTCGGGAGTAAATAGGCGAGGGGGGCCGGGATGCGGCGTTTGCAGTGCTTACGCCGGACGGTTTGTGGTCCCGAGCATGAGTTATCTCGAGAAGGATGGACGGGAATGTTTCGATCACAGGTCGTTGCTGAACATTTGCCGCTTTTGCGCCGTTATGCACGCGCCCTGACAGGAAGCCAGGCGTCTGGCGACGCCTATGTCGGCGCCATGTTAGAGGCGCTGCTTCAGGATCCGACGCTGCTTAACGAACAGCACGGGCCGCGCGCCGGCCTGTTCCGACTGTTCACACGCATCTGGAACTCAGTCTCGATCAACGGAGGCGCCGACGAGGTGCCGACGCTCGCGCCGACAGAGCGCCGGTTGACGAATATCACCCCGCTTCCCCGTCAGGCTTTCCTGCTGCTGTCGCTGGAAGGTTTTTCGGAGGAAGAGGCTGCGTTTGTTCTGGAGGTCGACGTCGCTGAAGTCCGCAAGCTGAGTGGTATCGCCGGCCGCGAAATGGCGGCGGAAATCGCAACGGACGTCCTCATTATCGAGGACGAGACGTTTATTGCGATGGATCTGGAAAGTCTTGTCAAAAATCTAGGACACCGTGTGATCGGTGTTGCACGTACCCACGCCGATGCGATCGCCCTCGCCAAGACCAAGGAGCCGGGCCTCATTCTGGCCGATATTCAACTCGCTGACGGCAGTTCGGGATTGGACGCTGTCAACGAACTTTTGCGCGTGGTCGAGGTGCCCGTTGTCTTCATAACAGCCTATCCCGAACGCTTTCTGACCGGAGAGCGGCCCGAACCGGCGTTCCTCATCTCGAAACCGTTCCAACCTGCCATGGTTTCGGCAGTAGCCAGTCAGGCGCTGTTCTTCCAGCGGAATTCGCGCAATCGCGAGCCTCGTGCCGCTGCGTCGTGACGTGGTAACAACCACGGAAGGACGCGGCTGATTTATCACGACATCGTATCGCCGGTCGATCCGAAGAACCGGCGGTCAAGGCAACGCGGGTGCTGACAAGCGTTCCGCCCCTGCTTTTTTCTCAAAACATCAGTGAACGAAGTCTGCCGACCGGCGTTGTTGCTGGCGGTTCAGATCCGCGAGCGCGATAGCTTGAGGAAAGAGGCGACAACGATGTTTCAGACATCCGCAGGATTTCTCGCCGGTCTGGCGGCGACCCTGTCATTGGGCGCGGTGCATCTTGAGTCAGGCCATCAGGCGGCCAGCCCCGACGCGAATGCCGCGGTCTATCGAGCCGTCAAGTCCGATCTCGGCATTGTCCCATCTCCACACGCCATCGGCCGCACCATTTCCATTAGGATGGAAAGCCTGCCGCGTATGTCAATCGTATTCCGGATTCCGAGAAGTCCTGGTCGGGAAGTGAACGATCACACGACCACGAAGCAAGATTCGCATCACGCGCCCGCGATGCAAGTCAAGCGAACGATCGCATGCGAACCGGTGGTGAGTATGCTGACGGACGTGGCAAAACAGCTTCAACCGGGTCGCTGCGTGACATGAGGGGTAGTCGTCAGAAACTCAGTTTCCTGGGCGAACACTACTCCCCGTTATCAGTCCCGTCATCGCGGTGACGTCCCCGAGCGAACAGCCCGAGCGCCAGGCCGCCGACGGCCAGGATCGGAATCAGCTTCTTCACGCCGACTGCGCGCGCCAGCTGGAGTCCCGCCGCCACGACCATCGGGTCGGCGAGAAAGTTCTGCGTCGCGGCTTTAGCTTGCTGTGCCGCTCGTTTCTTGGCGGCCTTTCGTCGAATCACTAACGTTACGACTGCGATCAAAGTGATCAGCGAGAAAATCGCTGCCCCGCTCAGACACGCTTCGATCAAGCCGTAGTTTTGATAAACAAAGACAAACGCGGCTGCGCAAAGGAACACGATCGTGACAAAGGCCGCAAACGCAGCCACCAGGGCCAGGCACGTCAGCCGCATAGCACTGCCTGCGCTTTCCTTGAAGTCATCGATTGTCCGCTGAAACATTCAACGCCTCATCTGAAACGAAATTATCTATTGAAACCATTGGCGCGATCGGCCGGGTGCGGGCCGATCGGCAGAATTTGATGGATACGTCTAGACGGTCATCGACGCCACGTGACGCCGATCAGAAATCCCAGACCCACTGCGAGGCCCACTGTCGCGAGGGGGCGCTGCTGGATGGCCTCTTCCAGGGTGTCCTCGATGGTCGTGACGGCGCTTTGCGCAGCGTCAAGGGCTGCATTGCCGCGATCGGAGACTTCGGAGAGAACGGAATCGACATTCGCTCTCGCCTGCCTATACCCACGGCGGGCCTGCTTCTTGGCGGAGCCGGTCAGCGTATTGAGCGCGTCCGAGACTTGATCAGCCAATGCAGTGATCTCGTTCTTTACGGCTGATAAGTCTTTCTCGAGCCTGTCGTAGGTCGCTTTGTCGGTCAGGTTTTTTATCACATCGCCATCGCTCGCCATCCAACGCTCCTGAAAACTGAGGAATATGAACCCCAACGTGCTGTTGCGGCTAAAGTTCCGCGACGAGGCTGGCGGTCATGGGCAACGGATCGGGCGAGGTTTTGTTAGGAAAGTCTGACCTTAACGGCGTTCCGACTCCAGCCGACTCGTTTAGTTGGAGCAGACGACCGGATTGAAAGGTATGGATCGGCCTGCCAATATCGACGTGCAACTGACGCGACGAGTGAGCTGCCCCGGGAGACCCGCTAGGTCATTCGCAGGATCGTACAGTCAATCCAACGCGCTCCATCTTGGCCTCGCGCCGCCGTTCGGTCAGGATGTATTCGGTATATCCGTTTGGCTGCTCGCGGCCCTTGAACACCAGATCGCAGGCCGCCTTGAAAGCCACGCTGTCGAAATTCGGAGCCATTGGCTTGTAGAGAGGATCGCCTGCGTTTTGTTCGTCAACGATGACGGCCATGCGCTTGAGCGAGTCCATCACCTGATCGCTGGTGACGACGCCATGATGCAGCCAGTTCGCCAAATGCTGACTGGAAATCCGCAGCGTGGCGCGATCTTCCATCAGGCCGACGTCGTGGATGTCCGGTACCTTCGAGCAGCCCACGCCCTGATCGATCCAGCGCACCACATAGCCGAGAATGCCCTGACAGTTATTGTCGATTTCCTGCTTCACGTCTTCGGGCGCCCAGTTCGAATGAGATACCGGGATAGTGAGGAGATCGGACAGTGTGACGCGCCGCCCGATTGCCTCCAGTTCCTGCTGGCGCCTTGGCACGTCAATCTGATGGTAGTGCAAGGCGTGCAGCGTCGCCGCGGTCGGCGACGGTACCCATGCGGTGGTGGCGCCCGCTTGCGGGTGACTGATTTTCTGCACCAGCATGTCCGCCATCCTATCGGGCGCGGCCCACATGCCCTTGCCGATCTGAGCATGGCCGGGCAGGCCGTCGATCAGGCCAATGTCGACATTCCAGTCCTCATAGGCCTTGATCCATGGCTGCGCCTTCATCTCGCCTTTGCGGATCATCGGGCCCGCTTCCATCGAGGTGTGAATCTCGTCCCCGGTGCGGTCGAGAAAACCTGTATTGATGAAGCAGACGCGTTTCGATGCGACCTGGATGCAGGCTTTGAGGTTGACCGTGGTGCGGCGTTCCTCGTCCATAATGCCGATCTTGAGCGTGTTCTCCCGCAATCCGAGCATCGTCTCGACGCGGGCGAACAATTCGCAGGTCAGCGCGACCTCGTCGGGGCCGTGCATCTTCGGCTTGACCAGGTAGACCGAGCCGCTACGGGTGTTCCGCGTCTTCGAAACTCCATTGAGATCGTGAATTGCGAGCAGACCTGACACCGCTGCCTCAAGCAGGCCTTCCGGAATCTCTTCGCCGCTCTGGTCGAGCACCGCGTCGGTGAACATGTGGTGACCGACGTTGCGGATCAAAAGCAGGCTGCGCCCGTGCAGCGTGAGTTGTCCGCCGTCCGGCGCGGTGTAGACGCGGTCGGCGTTGAGGGCGCGGGTGACGGTCTTGCGGCCCTTTTCAAAAGTATCAGTGAGGGTGCCGTTCATCAGACCGAGCGTATTACGATACACCTGAACCTTGTCGTCGGCATCGACAGCGGCGACGCTATCCTCCATGTCGAGAATGGTGCTGATGGCAGCCTCGATGATCACGTCGGCGACGCCAGCGGGATCATCCTTGCCGATGGGGTGGGCGCGGTCGACCTGGATATCGATGTGCAGACCGTGATTAACGAGCAGGATCGCGGATGGAGTACGCGCATCGCCCTGGTAGCCCGCAAACTGCGACTCCCTCATCAGACCGGTCGTGTCGCCGTTTTTGAGTTTGACCGACAGCTGTCCGTTGAACACGCTGTAGCCTGTGACGTCAGCATGAGCGCCATTCGAAAGCGGTGCTACCGAATCGAGGAAAGCCTTTGCCTTCGCAATCACCTTGCTGCCGCGCGTCCTGTCATAGCCGTCGGCCTCGTCGGCCTCGTGCGCAATGGCGTCGGTGCCATACAGCGCATCGTAGAGGCTGCCCCAGCGCGCATTTGCGGCGTTTAGCGCGTAGCGCGCATTGGTCAGCGGCACCACCAGTTGCGGGCCGCAGATTTTTCCGATCTCGTCATCGACATTAGCGGTCTCGACCCGCCGCGTCTCCGGCTCTGGTTGCAGATAGCCGATCTCCGTCAGGAACGCCGTATAGGCGCCCATGTCGAACGGCGTGCCTTTACTGGCGCGATGCCACCCGTCGATCTTCGCCTGTAGTGAATCGCGCACCGCGAGCAACTCGCGGTTTCTCGGTCCGAGATCGCGGACGATGGCGGCAAGCCCGGCCCAGAACGCATCCGGGGCGATGCCGGTCCGCGGCGTCGCTTCCGCGGCGACAAAATCGAACAGGACAGGCGCGATCTTCAGTCCGTGGGCGTCAATTCTGGTCATGTCGGCGGGCTTCTCGCGAGAAACGGCTGCGCTGTTTCAAGGCCGGTCGGTCGCCCAAATACGGGCGCTCGACCGTCATTTAGCGCCAAAGCCGGCGCCGTGAGAAGCCCTTCACACGAGTTGAATAGTCTTAGGGCCTTTCCGCTTCTGATGGAGCCAGAAGCGGAACTCTACGATTTTGATCTGACACATTTTCTTCACGCGAACTGGTATCGCTCGAAAACGCTATAGACCGAGACAAGCCGATACATAGCCGCGCAGGGTCCGCGGCTATGGCCCAGTATTCGCAGCCTCAGATGTTGGCGGCGACGTCGGTCAGTTCGTCGAACAGAACGCCGGTTCTGATCAACATCTGCTCGATCTCATCGGCGGCATCACTTACCGTGCGGGACGAGGTATCGATCGTCAGTTCCACCGTCTCCGGGGGCTGATAGTCGTTTCCGATGCCGGTGAAGCCATGCAGCACACCCGCGCGCGCCTTCGCATAGTGCCCCTTGGGATCGCGGCGCTCGCAAACGTCAGCCGGCGTTGCGACATAGACTTCGCGGAAGGTGCTGTCGGCGATGCGCCGCGCCGCGGCGCGATCCTCGCGCGATGGGGAGACCGCAGCGACGATCGCGAGGTGACCATTGCGCGCGAGATGCGTGGCGACTTCGGCGAGCCGGCGGATGTTCTCAGTGCGATCCTGCGGCGAGAAACCGAGGTCGCCGTTCAGTCCGGCGCGCAGCGTGTCGCCGTCGAGCAGGATCGGCGAGCCGCCGTCGCTGAATAGCTTTCGCTCCAGCGCGCGGGCCAGCGTGGATTTACCGGAGCCCGGCAATCCCGTCAGCCAGACGACGGCGCCGTTGTGACGATAGCGGGCGGAGCGCTCGTCGGGCCGCAGCGCGGATTCCACCGGCACGATGTCGACCGGAGCCGCGCGCTGTCCTGCGTCGACGCTGAGCACCAGCCCGCCGCCGGCGATGCGGCCGTTGACCTCGATCACGAGGCGGCCGGTGCGGGGGTTGTCGACATACGGGTCGGCGGCGAGAGGCTGCGATAACGAAATGTCGATTTCACCGACATGATTGCGCGCGATCGCCTTGGTTTCGGCGCTCGAGAGTTCGCCGGGATCGACGGCTTTTTCGATGGCCACGACGACGGCGCGTGTTTCCTTGTTGCCGAGCCGCAGTAGAATGGATGCGCCAGCTGCGAGCGGTTGCTCGTGCAGCCAGAAGATGCGCGCCCGTATCCTTCGGGTATCGCGCGGGGCCGACCCCACATGGGCAATGACATCCCCGCGCTCGACGAACAATTCGCGGTCGAGCGTGATGCCGACCGAGCGGCCGGCCCCCTGTGCCCCCTTCGGACTTGAGGGCCAGCCTTCGACGCTGCGGATCTTTGCGATCTTTCCGGCCGGCATGATCACGATCTCGTCGCCCGCGGTCAGGCCGCCCGACTCGATACGCCCGGCCACGATGCGGCGATCATCGAATTTGTAGATCGCCTGAACGGGGAAGCGTAGCGCCAGTTCATCGAGCGGTCGCGCCGGGTGCAGTGCATCGATGGCCTCGACCACGGTGGGACCGCTGTACCAGCCGATCTTCGCAGTCCGCTCGGACACGCCGTCGCCGTCGCGGGCCGATATTGGAATCACGGCCGTCGGCGCGAGGCCGAGGCCGGTCAGGTGTGCCGAAATTTCGTCTCGAATGGCGCCAAAGCGTTCCGCGCTGAAATCGACGCGGTCCATCTTATTGACGACGACAGCGACCTGTTTGACGCCGAGTAGATGCAGCAAATAGCCGTGCCGCCGCGTTTGGTCGCGCACGCCTTCCAGCGCGTCGATGATGAGCACTGCGCCGTCGGCCTGTGCCGCGCCGGTGATCATGTTACGCAAAAATTCGGCATGGCCGGGAGCATCGATCAGCACCACGTCGCGCGAGCGCGTACGGAAACGGATTTGCGTGGTATCGATGGTGATGCCCTGATCCCGCTCGGTTTGCAGGGCGTCCAACAGGAACGACCATTCGAACGGCATGCCGCGTCGGGCGCTGACCGCTTTCAGCATCTCAAGTTTGCCATCGGGCAGGCTGCCGGTCTCGTGCAGCAACCGCCCGACCAGCGTTGACTTGCCGTGATCGACGTGGCCGACAATGACGATGCGGACCTGGGGGCGGGTCGTGCCGTTGGGCGTCGAGAGGGCAGCGTTCGACGCGAGGTTAGGTGCGATCATGTTCATTGGAAAAGCGCTCGATTCGATTCAGATCAGAGATAGCCGGCGACACGAAGCCGTTCGAAAGCGTCTTCGGTCTCGTGGTCAAGCGCGCGCCCGGCGCGTTCGGGAATCTTGGTGCCCTCGAGTTCGATCAGAATCTCGTCGATGCTCGATGCGGTCGAAGGGACGGGAAAGGTGATGTCGGCGTCGCCGAGCGAACGATAGCGTTTGCCCTCCTTCGCCAGATAGAGCGGAATGATCGGGATGTTCTCGCGTTTGGTGTAGGCCCAAATATCCGCCTCGGTCCAGTGCAGGATCGGATGGATCCGCAAATGCGCGCCGGGAGGCGGCGAGGCATTGAACTGATCCCAGAATTCGGGCGGTTGGTCGCGCACATCCCATCCGCCTTCGGTGCCGCGTGGCGAAAACACCCGTTCCTTGGCGCGGGTCGCTTCCTCATCGCGGCGGATGCCGGCGATCAGTCCGTCGAAGCCATATTTGTTGAGCGCGAGTTTCAGCCCCTCGGTCTTGCGCGCCGCGGAGCGAGCGGCAGGCGGCAAGGTCGGATCGATCGCTTCGACCGGCGGGCAGTAATCAACCTTGAGGTCGAGGTCCCACTCCTTCGAGTAGCGATCACGAAATGCGTACATTTCGGGGAATTTCTTCTCGGTGTCCACGTGCAACGCCGGGAACGGCACCCGGCCGAAGAAGGCCTTGCGCGCCAGCCAGATCATCACGTTGGAATCCTTGCCCAGCGACCACAGCAGCGCGAGCTTTTTCAGCCGGGCAAACGCTTCCCGGAAAATGTAGATACTCTGCGCTTCAAGCGCATCAAGATGGTCCATTCCAGGCTGCATGGCCTGCTCCTTAACTTCTTTTTTCGTCGTTCACAGTCGACGGCTGTGCCGCTGATCGTCAAAGTCAGCGGTCGCCAGAATTGCGGATTCCGGACGCTGAGAAGATGCATCTCGCCCGGGTGGTGTTTTGAAGTAGGAAATTCTATACTTAGGTCTTCGCATAGAAGAAATAATTTTCTGTTTTGTGATCTTGTCAGATACATAAATAGAAAATAATTTCAGTCAACCCTATCCAGGGAGTAGAGAACACCAGATGAAGTTCCTCCCGATCTTTCTCGATCCCAGTGCCGGTCCGATCCTTTTGGTCGGAGCGGGCGACCTGGTTCGGGCCAGGTTGCGCCTGTTGCTTGCGGCGGGAGCGCATGTGCGCTGGCACGCCACCGACGGTGACTTCGCGGTTCCCGGTCTTGACGCGGCTGCCGCTTCGCGGATCGAGAGAGGGGAAGCCGATCCGCGCGTGGTTGATCTTAGCGGCATCGTCGCGGTGTTCTGCGCGAGCGCCGGGGAGATCGGCGAGCGCGTGGCGGCGCGTGCGCGGTCGGCCGGTGTGCCCGTCAATGTGATGGACGATCCTGCGCATTCGAGTTTCATCGTTCCTGCGATCGTGGATCGCGGCGACGTGGTGGCGGCGATCGGCACCGGCGGCGCATCACCCGTGGTGGCGCGGCGTGTGCGCGAACGTATCGAAGCAGCCTTGCCGGCGCGTATAGGCGACCTGGCGGCTATGATTGGGCGTTGGCGCAGGTTAATTCATGACCACATTCCCGACCTCCCGTTGCGTCGTCGCTTTTGGGAGCGCGTGATCGACGGCCCGATCGGCGAGGCGGTTCTTGCCGGCCGTTCCGATGAGGCCGAAGGCTCACTGAAGGCGATTGTCGATCCGTCTATTTATGCGGGTGCATCTGTTCCGGGCGATATCGAAGGGCGCATCACGCTGGTCGGCGCTGGGCCGGGCGATCCGGATCTGCTCACCATCAAGGCGCTGCGAGCGCTACAGGATGCCGACATCGTATTCTACGACGAACTGGTCACGCCAGAGATTCTCGACCGCGCGCGCCGCGACGCGGTGCGTGTGCCGGTGGGTCGCCGTGTCGGCAAACCCGGCATCGGGCAAGACGCCATCAACCGGCTGCTGATCGATGCCGCCAAATCCGGTCAGCGGGCCGTCCGCCTCAAGGGCGGCGATCCCTTCATTTTCGGCCGCGGCGGCGAAGAGGTAGAGGCGCTACGAGAGGCCGGTGTCGCCTGTTCGGTTATACCTGGAATTACGGCCGGGCTCGGCGCGGCTGCGGAATTCGAAGTGCCGCTCACCTACCGCCGAGAGGCGCTGCGCATCACCTTTCTTACCGCGCATAAGGCTCACGACGCTTCGAACGTCGACTGGTCGGCACTGACCGACCGCAAGATGACCGTCGTGGTCTATATGGGAATCACGGCGGCGGCGGCGATCCGCAGCGGGCTGCTGGAGGCCGGGCGTTCGCCCGAAACGCCGGTCGGCGTGTTCGCCCGCGCCACCCGTCCCGATGCCAAATCCGTCATCGGTATACTGGATCACCTTCCGGCGCTGGTTCGCGATGTCGAGGGTGGCCCCGCTATCCTTGTGATCGGTGACGTCGTTTCGCACTCCGCGCCGTGGCGCAATGCGAGCCAGAATTCCTCCCTCCAGACATTTCAGATGGCCGCAGAATGACTTCTCTGCTTGAACGAAAGAGCGCCGCGACGGGTGCGACAGCGCAATCTGCTCCAGCGGCAGAGATCCCCGCATTGCCTGCTGCGGCCGCGCTAAACGAGTCTTTGCGCAGCGCTTCCCCCGCGGATGTGATCAGTGTGGCGCTTCGCACGGTTGGTCGAGACAGGCTGGCGCTGGTCTCGTCGTTCGGCACCGAGTCCGCTGCGCTGCTCAAGGTGATGGCTGACGTCGATCCTGCCATTCCGGTCATCTTTCTCGATACCGGATGGCTGTTTGAAGAGACGCTGACATATCGTGACACATTGATCGCGGCGCTCGGCCTGACAGATGTTCGCTCCATTCCGCCGTCAGAGGATGCGTTGAAAGGCGAGGACCCTGATCGCGAGTTATGGCACTCAGATCCTGATGCCTGCTGCCGGATTCGGAAAGTGGAGCCGCTTGCGCGCGCACTTCAGCCGTTCGACGCCTGGATCAACGGTCGCAAGCGGTTTCAGGGTGGACTTCGCGCCGACATTCCATTCGTGGAAGACGACGGCGCGCGGCTGAAGTTCAATCCGTTCGCGAACGCCTCGCGCGCCGACATCGAGGCGATCTATGCATCGGCGAAACTGCCGCCGCACCCGCTTATCGCGTCGGGATTCCTCTCCGTCGGCTGCATGCCATGCACCTCGCGCGCGACCGCGAATGAAGATGCACGCGCCGGCCGTTGGCGCGGCAGAGCCAAGACGGAATGCGGCATCCACACGATGAAGACTTCGTAGAGGAATAACTCTGCACCGCCGCAAACATTGAAATGTCGTTTCGTTGACTTGAAGCTGCCCTTTGACGAGTTTCTTCATGGGTTCTGGCGCTAATGGTCGTCGCGTGAGCGGGCCTTATGGAGATGGGAATGCTTCGTCGAATCTTTATGGTTTTGGCTGGATTGATATGGGCTGGTTCTGCCTACGCGGCCGACGTGTCGTTGCTGAATGTCTCATACGATCCGACTCGAGAGCTTTATGCTGATTTCAACAAGGCGTTTGCGGCGCATTATCAGAAGGAAACTGGCAAGAGCGTCGAGATCAAGCAGTCTCATGGCGGCTCCGGAAAGCAGGCGCGCGGGGTGATCGATGGTTTGCAGGCTGATGTGGTGACCCTTGCGCTCGCCTATGACATTGATGCGGCGGCGGAGCACGGTCTGTTGGCAAAGGACTGGCAGAAGCGGTTGCCGGAGAACTCATCTCCCTATACGTCAACGATCGTTTTTCTGGTGCGTACCGGCAATCCCAAAGCCATCAAGGATTGGGGCGATCTGATCAAACCCGGTGTCAAAGTCATTACGCCGAATCCCAAAACCTCCGGCGGCGCGCGCTGGAATTATCTCGCAGCATGGGGTTTTGCGCTGAAAAAGCTGGGCGGCGAAGATAAGGCTAAACAGTTTGTGGCCGACATTTACAAACACGTTCCGGTGCTCGATACCGGCGCGCGCGGTTCTACCGTCACCTTCGTCGAGCGCGGCGTCGGCGACGTGCTGCTGGCATGGGAGAACGAAGCCTTTCTCGCGCTGAAGGAGTTCGGAAAAGATAAATTCGAGATCGTGGTGCCGTCGATCTCCATTCTGGCGGAACCGCCGGTTGCTGTCGTGGATAAAGTGGTAGACAAGAAGGGTACGCGCGCCGTTGCCGAGGCGTATCTGAAATATTGGTATACGAAGGACGCCCAGGATATCGCTGGGCGAAACTACTACCGTCCGACTGACCCGGAAATAATCCAGAAATATGCCGATGCATTCCCCAAGGTTGAACTGTTCAAGATCGACGACGTGTTCGGCGGTTGGGCCAAGGCGCAGAAGGTGCACTTCAGCGAAGGCGGCATCTTCGATCAGATCTACCAGGACTGATTCAACGGGGCGGAGCGGGACGACGTGAAAGGAGGATTGGGACGACGTCGGACGCTGCCGGGATTCGGCCTCACCATGGGGCTGACATTGACCTGGCTTTCGATCATCGTTCTGATCCCTCTTGCGGGATTGTTTCTAAAGTCATTTGAACTGAACTTTGCCCAGTTTCTCGATATCATCACCAGCCGGCGAACATTGAACGCGCTCAAGATTTCATTCGGACTCGCGTTCCTTGCCGCGCTGGTCAATCTGGTGATGGGCAGCGTCATCGTCTGGGCGCTGGTGCGCTACCGGTTTCCGGGTCGCCGCATTCTCGATGCGATCGTCGACATTCCCTTTGCGTTGCCGACCGCGGTGGCCGGCATTGCGCTGACGACGCTGTTCGCGCAGAATGGCTGGCTCGGTGCACCGCTGGCCGAGCTGGGCGTCGAAGTGTCGTTTACACCCCTCGGTATTTTTGTTGCGATGGTGTTTATCGGGATTCCTTTCGTGGTGCGCACCGTGCAGCCGGTACTGATCGATCTCGATCCTGAGATCGAGGAAGCCGCTGCCAGTCTTGGCGCCAGTCGATGGCAGACAGTGTGGCGGGTTGTTCTTCCAAGCCTTGTGCCGGCACTGCTCACGGGGTTTGCGCTCGCATTCGCACGCGCGGTCGGTGAATACGGCTCAGTGATTTTCATCGCCGGTAACCTGCCGAACGTGTCGGAAATCGCGCCGCTTCTGATCGTGATCCGCCTGTCGGAATTCCGCTACGCCGACGCGACCGCGATCGCCGTGGTCATGCTGGTGGTGTCTTTCCTGGTGATCTTCGTCATCAATCGCTTGCAGCGCTGGGCTCGGTCGCAAGAGCAGGCGTACTAGAGGTGGCGTTGATGTCTGAAGCCGCGATCGCGATTCCGCTTGACCAGACCGATGCCCGCTCCGAGCCGCGCTGGGTGCGTGGACTGTTGATCGGCCTTTGTATCCTGTTTCTCACGCTGTTCATCGTGTTGCCGCTGACGATCGTGTTCGTCGAAGCGTTATCCAGGGGCGGGCGGGTGTATCTCGCGGCGCTTGTCGAGCCTGAAGCGTTATCGGCGATCAGGTTGACGTTGACGGTTGCGGCGATCTCGGTGGGTCTCAATCTGGTGTTCGGATTGATTGCCGCATGGGCCGTCGCCAAGTTCGAGTTTCCCGGAAAGACGCTGCTCATCACTTTGATCGATCTGCCGTTCTCGGTCAGCCCGGTCGTTTCCGGTCTGGTGTTCGTGCTGTTGTTCGGCGGACAGGGTTTTCTCGGACCTTGGCTACAAGATAACAACATCGAGATTCTGTTTTCGTTGCCTGGCATCGCATTGGCGACAACGTTCGTGACTTTTCCGTTCGTGTCGCGGGCGCTAATTCCGTTGATGCAGGAGCAGGGAACGGCGGAAGAAGAAGCCGCGCTATCGCTCGGCGCCTCCGGACTGCAGACTTTCTTTCGCGTTACGCTTCCGAATATCAAATGGGGCTTGCTCTATGGCGTGTTGCTCTGCAACGCGCGCGCCATGGGCGAGTTCGGTGCGGTCTCGGTGGTTTCCGGTCACATCCGGGGTGAAACCAATACGATGCCGCTGCTGGTTGAAATCCTGTATAACGAGTATCAATTCGTGGCGGCGTTCGCGGTAGCATCGTTATTGGCGTTGCTCGCATTGATCACGCTGGTTGCCAAAACGATTCTCGAAGGGCAACTCGACGAGGGACGGCAGGCGCGTGAGCATTGAGCTAAAAAATATCGTCAAGAGATTTGGCGCATTTTCCGCGCTTGGTGGTGTCGACCTGACGATCGCGGATGGGGAATTACTGGCGCTGCTTGGCCCGTCGGGTTCGGGCAAGACGACGCTGCTGCGAATTATCGCCGGGCTCGACTGGCCGGACGGTGGCTCGGTGTCATTCGACGGCGAGAACGCCCTGGCGCGCGGGGCGGGTGAGCGGCAGGTGGGCTTCGTATTTCAACACTACGCTTTGTTCCGCCATATGACGGTATTCGAAAACGTCGCGTTCGGGCTGCGGGTGCAGCCGCGCGCCGTTCGCAAGGACGAAGCCAGCATCCGCGCGCGAGTCAGGGAATTGCTCGATCTGGTGCAGCTCGACTGGCTCGCTGACCGCTACCCGAGTCAACTCTCCGGCGGCCAGCGTCAACGCATCGCACTTGCCCGAGCGCTGGCCACCCAGCCCCGCATCCTACTGCTGGACGAGCCGTTCGGTGCGCTCGATGCCAAGGTGCGGAAGGAGTTGCGCCGCTGGCTGCGCTCGTTGCACGAGGAGATTCATGTCACTTCGGTGTTCGTGACTCACGATCAGGAGGAAGCGCTCGAAGTCGCAAACCGCGTCGTGGTGATGGACAAGGGCAGGATCGAGCAGATCGGCAGGCCGGGTGAGGTTTATGACAGCCCGGCGACCGCCTTCGTCCATGGCTTTATCGGCGAATCGATTGTCTTGCCCGTCGATGTTCAGGACGGTGTGATTCGGCTTGGCGGCACACCGCTGAATATCGCAGCGGAGTGCGGTGTATCCGGGCCGTCGAAGCTGTTCGTTCGCCGCCACGATATGCAGATCAGTCCGCCCGGCTGGGGTGGCCTCGAGGGCACCGTGCGGCGGGTGCGGACCTTCGGTCCGATCCAGCGCGCCGACGTCGCATTGTCCGACGGCCAGGGCGAAACCATCATCGAGATCGATGCGCCGCGTGATCGCGAGCTTCAGGATGGCGAGGTCGTCGGATTGCGGCCCCGGCGTTATCGCATTTTCGCGGATTCGGCCTAGAACCGATCGACATTCATCGCATCCATATCATGGCTGCTGCGAGCTTGATGAAGCCTGTGAAGTGTTCTGTTCGCCTGTCGTATCGGGTGGC